>NZ_JBSIUU010000013.1:0-79567 GCF_053654535.1 Helicobacter sp. T3_23-1056
AACTAAACATAAAAACTAAACATAAAAACTAAACATAAAAACTAAACATAAAAAAAATCACAAAATCTATCACGCAAGCAATACCAGCTCATCGATATGCACGACTTCATCGCCCCTGCTTTTGCCTAGTATTTTTGCGATTTTAGCAGAATCACTCCCTGCTATTTTTGCCACTTCGCTAGCACTATACTTGCTTTGCCCACGCGCTATTTCGCGTATTTGTTCATCTTGGCTTACGCAAATGCTTACCACATCGCCACTGCCAAACTCCCCCACAACTCCCAAAATCCCCTTTGGCAAAAGCGATTTATGGTTTTTTATCGCGCTAAATGCGCCACTATCAATCAAAATCTGCCCCTGCGTAATCGCCACAGATTCTATCCAAAACCGCTTTTTTTTGCGAGATAAAATCTCGTTTGGCAAAGGAAAATATGTCCCTAGATTTTCCCCTGCAAAAAAGCGCAAAATCACTTCATTTTCATTGCCTTTGATAATCGCCACCGCACAGCCCATCGATATAGCTTGCCTTGTGGCTATGAGTTTGCTAGCCATACCGCCTGTGCCTAGTTTTGCCCTGCCTAGTTTTGTTTTGTCAAATTTTGCCGTGCTGATTTTTGCTCCACTTGTCCTTGCTAGGCTTAAAATCTCATCATTTATTTCTTTGACTTCATCGATTTTGGTTGCGTTTGGGTTTGTCGCGGGATTTGCGCTATATAGCCCATCTACATCGGAGAGTATGAGTAGCAAATCCGCATCTATCGTCCCTGCAAGAAGCGAAGCTAGATTGTCATTGTCCCCAAAAGTTTCGATATATTTTAGCTCATCGACCAAAATCGTGTCATTTTCGTTGATGATAGGGATTGCCCCAAAATGTAATAATCGCATTATGCACGAATGCGCGTGGGTAAATCGTTTGCGCGAAGTCAAATCATCTTTTGTTAGCAGAATTTGGGCGACTTGCAAATCGTATTTGCTAAATGCGTGCTGATACTCCCACATAAGCCTAGCCTGCCCGATCGCCGCACTTGCTTGCTTGTCGATTATGTCTTTTGGACGCTCTTTTAGCCCTAGCTGCTTAAACCCACACGCCACCGCACCTGAAGAAACGATGATAATATTTGGGATTTGCTTTTTTAGCGTGGCGATTTGTCGTGCCAAAGAAGCGATAAAATCTTGGTTTGGAAATGAATTTGATTTTGATAAATCGCTACTAGGATTTTGGCTAGCTAGGATTTGGCTACCGATTTTTATGATGAGCGTCTTGCAGTTTGCGATGCCCACTCTTTTTGAATCGCTCGCTATTTTTGATACGCTTGCTTGCGTAGAATCGCTCGCTATTTTTAAATCGCTTGCTTGTTTCAAATCGCTAAAATTCGCCACTTCACACTACTTTTTAAAACTATCAAAATCTAAAAATCTACGCCTTATTTTTCAATGTAGCATTATCGTTTGAGTGAATTTACCGTTTGAAGCATAGAATCCGCCGTTTGAATCGTCTTAGAATTTGCCTCATAAGCCCTCTGCCCCGTGATTAAATCTGTCATTTCCTCGACTAGCTTTACATTGCTAAGCTCTAAAAATCCCTGACGAAGCGTGCCAAAACCCTCTGTGGTAGCCACCCCTACGATAGGGTCGCCTGAAGCAGTCGTGTTTAGATAGAGATTATCCCCTAGTGAGTGCAATCCTGCGGGATTGATAAAAGTCGCAAGCTCGATTTGCCCTAGCACATTGCTTACCCCGCTATTTGCCTGCACCACGCTTACCGTGCCATCTGTGCCGATGTTTATTTGCGTGGTGTCTTGTGGGATTGTGATTTGTGGCTGGAGCAAGTAGCCCTGTGCGGTTACTAGATTTCCCGCGTCATCTAGCTTAAACCCACCATCGCGACTATAAGCTATCGTGCCGTCAGGCAGGGCGATTTGGAAAAATCCTTTTCCCTCGATAGCCACATCAAGATTGTTTTCAGTCTCTTTTGGGCTACCTTGTGAAAAAAGCTTTTGTATCGCGCCCGGTCGCACGCCTAGCCCCACTTCTATGCCTGTGGGAGACATTGTCGTCTCACTTGTTGCCGTGCCTGCGTATTGCAAAGTTTGGTAAAACAAATCGTTAAATTCTGCGCGTTGTTTTTTATACCCTGTGGTATTGACATTGGCTATGTTGTTTGAAGTGGTGTCGATTTGGAGCTGCTGTCCTAGCATACCTGTGGTGGCTGTGTAAAGTGAGCGAAGCATACGAAATCCTTTTTTTGCTTAGATTTTGTGGCTTAGATTTGTTTGGGATTTTTAGATTTTGGATTTAGCCCAAATCTTGCTAGCCTTTGGCAAAATCTAGCAAAAAAGATTCCATAACGCATTTTACAAAGATTTTACAAAATCTTGTGGGTTGCTCTTACATTGCGTTGTTATGATTTCGCCGTGTTGGAATTGCGTATATTGCAAGATTTTAAAACCTTAGACAATCTACCAAAAACCACATAAAAAAATCAATGTAAGGAGAACACAATGTTTAGACACATAGCACAGGGTGCGAAAATCGCACAGATTTTAGGGCTTGTATGCTTGGTACTAGGCTCGCTTTTTTTAAGCGCGAAAGCATCACAAATGGGAAATATCAATGTCATCTCGCGTGAAGATGGCTCGGGCACACGCGGGGCGTTTGTGGAGATTTTTGGATTGCTTGAGAAAAAGGGCGATAAAAAAGTCGATACCACGACACTAAAAGCAGAGATTACCAACTCCACCGCCGTAATGCTTCAAAGCATCGCAAAGGACAAAAACGCCATCGGCTATGTCTCATTAGGCTCGCTAAAGCCAATGGTAAAGGGCATTCAAATCGATGGCGTTGAGCCAAGTGTAGCAAATATTAAGATTAAAAAATACACGATTTCGCGCCCATTCAATGTCGTAACAAAGGGCTTAAGCGGAGAGAAACTTGCATTAGTGCGGGACTTTTTAGATTTTAGCAAGGCAAATGCTGAAGTGATTAGCAAGGCGGGATACATTCCGCTTGATGTCAAAAAAGTAGCAAGCAAAAAGCTAAATGGCAAAATCGTGGTGGCTGGTTCAAGCTCGATTACCCCACTAATGGAAAAGCTAAAAGAAGCCTATAAGGCGCAAAATCCAAGCGTAGAGATTGAGATTTTGCAATCTGATTCTACCACAGGGATAAACTCTGTCCTGCAGGGAATCGCAGACATAGGAATGGTAAGCCGTGAGCTAAAAGAGAGTGAGCTAAGCACGGGGCTAAAAGCCGAAGTGCTAGCAATCGATGGGCTAGCCGTGATAGTCAATCCACAAAGCAAAATCACTAACCTAAGCAAGGAACAAGTCAAAGAGATTTTTAGCGGGAAAATCACCAAATGGGAAGATTTGGGCAAGTAGATTTTTGAATCTAGAGGTTTTTTACATTCGCTCAAAATGACAATGTGCGTTGTCGTTGCGAGCGAGTGCCGAGCGAGCGCAAAGTATGAGCGTGGCAATCCATAATCACAAATTGCTAAATAACGCTTTTTGCGATTTTTAGTGATAGATTGCCACGAAAATCCTAACGGATTTTCTCGCAATGACGGAAGTGGAATCATTGCTTACAATGACGGCGTGGGCGTGGATTGCCACGAAGTCGCTCATAAAAAGCGCGATTTCTCGCAATGACGCTCATTGTTTGTCATACTGAGGGCAAAGCTCGAAGTATCTCAACCTAAAGTTAGAGATATTTTGGTCGTTTCACTCCCTCAATATGACAATATGACACGATAACAAAAACATAAATTAGGAATCTAAAATGCCAAAAAAGAAAAAAACGCTAAAACAGCAGGGCAAAATCTTGCAGAGATTTTTAGCCCACAAACACCACCAAAACGCGCCAAGACTGAAAATCTTTGCGCGTGAGTGTTGCAGCGTAGAATCCATAATGCGCGCGATGTTTGGCTTTAGCGCGATTGTCTGCATTCTCGCGGTTATCGTTATCTGCGCGTTTTTGTTTGGCAATGCTGTGCCTACGATTTATCACATTGGCGTTGGCGACTTTCTCTTAGGCGATGTGTGGCAGCCACTTAATGAAGTCTTTGGGATTTTCCCTATGATTGTGGGGAGCGTGTTCGTAACGGGATTAGCGATTGCCTTTGGCGTGCCTTTTGGGATTTTGTGCGCGGTGTATTTGGCGTATTTTTCGCGCCAAAATCGCTTTTTAACGCCTTTGGTTGAGCTGATGGCTGGGATTCCTAGCATTGTGTATGGATTTTTTGGGCTTATTGTGGTTGTGCCGTTTTTCTCACAAATCTTTGAGACAAATGGCAAGGGGCTTTTGAGCGCGAGTGTGTTGCTTGCGATGATGATTTTGCCCACCATAATTTTGGTGTCAAAAAGTAGCATTGAAGCGGTGAGTAAAAGCTACTTTGAGGGCGCAATCGCGCTAGGGGCGAGCGTGGAGAGAGCGGTGTTTTTTGTCGTTTTGCGTGATGCTAAAAGCGGGATTTTGGCAAGCGTGATTTTAGGCATTGGACGGGCTATCGGTGAGGCTATGGCGGTAATCGTAATCGCTGGGAATCAACCCGTGATACCGCAATCCATAAGCGATGGCGTGCGGACGATGACGACAAATATCGTGCTAGAGCTTGGCTATGCAAGCGGGATTCACAGGGACGCGCTCATCGCTTCAAGTGCGGTGCTGTTTGTGTTTATATTGCTAATCAATGCGTGCTTTTTAGCGATAAAGAAAAGGGCGTAAGGCGTGAATCTAAAAACATTTCGTCATTGCGAGGCGAATCGTAGATTTGCCGAAGCAATCCACGAATCAAAACATAGATTGCCACGAAATGCTGTCGCATTTCTCGCAATGACGGCGGAATTGCCACGAAGTCGCCATTAAAAAGTGCGACTTCTCGCAATGACAAGCAAAATCTAAAAAAGGGGCGATTAAATGGGATTTAGAGACAAAATCGACAAAGAGATGATAGCTACCATAAAGGCGCAGGACTTTTTATCGCTATTTTTAAGGGGGATTATGTATGTGGGCGTGGGATTCACGCTCGCCACAATCGCGCTCATCGTAGGCTACATTTTGCTAAAAGGCATTCCGTTTTTAAGCGCGGAACTCTTTGAGTGGGAGTATTCTAGCGAAAATGCTTCGATGACACCTGCAATCATGAACACACTTTTTATGATTGCGCTGTCGCTGTGCTTTGCCCTGCCTTTTGGAATCTTTGGGGCGATTTTCTTGCAAGAATACGCCAAGCCAAATAGCGCGGTGGTGGGCGTGATAAACCTCGCTTCGCAAGTGCTAGTGGGGATTCCTAGCATTGTGTATGGGCTTTTTGGATTTTTGGCTTTTGTCATCTATTTCAAAATGGGGGTTAGTATGCTCTCTGGCTCGCTCACACTCGCGGTTATGATTTTGCCTTTGATTTTGACCGCCACACAAGAATCGCTCAAATCCGTCCCAAGCGCGTATAAAGAGGGGAGCTTCGCGCTGGGTGCGGGGAAACTGCGGACGATTTTTATCGTGGTGTTGCCCTGCGCGTTAAGCGGGATTTTAAGCGGGGTTATTTTAGGCGTGGGGCGCATTATCGGGGAGAGCGCGGCATTGCTTTATACTTCTGGGAGCGTGGCAAAGGTGGCGGGAGTGGGAGATTCTGGACGGACGCTTAGTGTGCATCTTTACGCACTTTTAAGCGAGGGGCTATACATAGAGCAGGCGTATGCTACGGCGGTAATCTTGCTTTTTATCGTGGTGGGGATAAACCTGCTCTCAAATCTGGCAGTGAAAAAACTGCAAAAATAGGGGGAGAGAAATTGCATTGTCATTGCGAGCCAGCGCAAGGCGTGAGCGTGGCAATCCAAATACCACAATTTGTCATACTGAGATTTCGCAGAAACCGAAGTATCTCAAAAACTCAAAATACAAAGAGATATTTCGCTTCGCTCAATATGACAACGAATAGATTGCCACGAAGTCGTGCCGACTTCTCGCAATGACAAATGACAAACCAAAACAAAAGGAGACAAAATGGGTGTGGCGTTTAAAATCAAGGATATGAATCTTTACTATGGCAATTTTCGCGCGCTGAAAAATATCAATTTGGAGTTGCAAGAAAATGAGATTAGTGCGTTTATCGGTCCTAGTGGCTGTGGCAAATCCACGCTTCTAAAAAGCCTCAATCGTATGAATGACTTTGTGGAGGGTTGCAAAATCAAAGGGCAGATTTTACTCAATGACAAAAATATCTACAAAAATTACAATGTCAATCTGCTTCGCAAAAAGGTGGGAATGGTGTTTCAAAAGCCAAATCCATTTCCTATGAGTATCTATGAAAATCTTGCGTTTGGTCCCAAAACGCACGGAATCAAGGACAAAAATAAGCTTAATGAAATCGTGGAGAAATGCCTAAAAAATGTCGCGCTCTTTGATGAGCTAAAAGATAGGTTGCAAGATTCTGCGCTCTCACTAAGCGGTGGGCAGCAGCAGAGGCTTTGCATTGCAAGGGCGTTGGCAATCAATCCCGAAGTGATTTTGATGGACGAGCCTACAAGCGCGCTAGACCCCATCTCTACGCTAAAAATCGAAGAGTTAATCAAGGATTTGCGCACCAAATACACTATCATAATCGTTACGCACAATATGCAACAAGCAATGCGAATCAGCGATAAAACGGCGTTTTTCTGGCTAGGCGAAGTGGTGGAGTTTAACAAAACCAAAGTGATTTTTAGCGATGAAGCAAAAGAGAAAAAGACAAGGGATTACATTGCGGGGAGATTTGGGTAGGATTTGCGCATTGTTATTAGAAAACTTCGCGCAAAAATATCACTGCACGGACATTGTGAGTAATTACATTAGCTTTAATGACAATAGCATCAAAAAAGATTCGCGCGAAATTTATGTGAGTAATTATAAGGCGTAGCGATGAGAAAAAGCGAATATAAGATTTTGTCATTTAGCATTAAGTCAAATTTTGTATAATCACAAAATTTTGTTTTTTCAAGGAACATAATGACTATGTCAAATTTGGCTTACAACTTTTCTAATCAACCCGCTCAACCCGCGCTTTTTGAGGTGGATTCTAGTGCGGATTTAAGCGAGAATCTGGCGGAGAAAAAAGCACGATTTTTAGATTCACTCAAAGGCAAAAATCTAACTTACAAACGCTACACCAAATCCCCACTTCGCTATGGAGGGGGCAAAAGCCTAGCTGTGGGGCTAATTTTGGAGCATTTTCCAAATGATATAAATCGCGTAATAAGCCCATTTATCGGTGGTGGGAGCGTGGAGGTGGCAAGTGCATTAGAGCTAGATTTGGAAGTCAAAGCCTTTGATATTTTTGATATTTTGGTAAATTTTTGGCAGGTTTTGCTTAGTGATTCAAAAGCCTTGTGCGAAATCCTCGTGAATCTAGAGCCAAACAAAGAGACTTATGAGCGTATAAAAGCCGAACTAAAAGCGCATTATAAAAATGAAGCAACGCTAGATTCGCTTAACTTAGCGCGGGATTATTATTTTAATTTTAATCTTAGCTATGGACCGGGATTTTTGGGGTGGATGAGCAAAATCTATGAGGACAAAACGCGCTATGGCAATATGCTAAACAAACTGCGTGATTTTGGGCGCAACAAAAAAGCGCGAAATCTTAGCGTGGAGTGCGCGAGTTTTGAGCGCGTGTTTGAGCTATATCCAAACGACTTTTTCTACTGCGACCCGCCATATTTTCTCACAGGGGATAGCAAAATGTTTAAGGGAATCTACCCTATGCGAAATTTTCCCATTCATCACAATGGCTTCAAACACGAGCTTTTGGCGGAGTGCTTACACGCACATAAGGGCAAATTTGTGCTAAGCTACAATGACTGCGAATGGGTGCGAGAGGCGTATAAAGACTTTAAGATTTTAGAGCCAAAGTGGCAATACACAATGGGACAGGGCGAAACGCGCATCGGCAAAAATCGAATCGAACGAGGCGACACGGATAATATCAAGCAAAGCCACGAGCTTTTAATCATCAAAGAATGAGGGTGTAAAAATGAAAATTAGCGAAGTCAAAACGGCGTTTAAAATCGCAGATGTGGAGTTTGTGGCGGGTAGCACGAAGCTAAATTTTAATTATCTTAAAGATTTACGAGATGAAAACGGCAAATCATTGCCACAAAGCATTTTAACCCAAAATGTTGCACGGGTTTATTTAATCGTGGTTGATGGTGTGATTAAAAAAATCGGTGGCTCTCAAGCGGTGGGCGGAATCAAAAATACGCTAGAAATCTACAAAGACGGCGGAGTCAAAGGACGCCCTAGTATCCGTAGTTTTGGCGTGTGGTATTTTCTCTATCATACGATTTTAAGCGGGGCGAAAATCGAATTTTATATGATTTATCAAGAGAATTTTGAAAAAGAAATCAAAGGGCTTTTTGGGCTAAAAAATGTCAAAAATGCCTATATTTCGTATAAGCTGATTGAGGAGTGTTGCGTGGCGGATTATTTGGCGCGTGAAGGTGGCAAACACCCTGATTGGAATGTGCAAGAACAAGGCAAAGACTGGCCACTAGAAACCAAAAACGAACACGCTGAAATCCAAAAGAATGCGCAAACAAGAAAGAAAAAAGTTGTGCGACAAGAAACGAAAATGTAAAAACGCTATATACGCAAAAGTTAATTCTATAAATTTGCAAAGCAAAATCGCAAAAACGACATAGCCTTTATTGACCCGCCTTACAATTCTAGGCAGTATGCGAGATTTTATCATCTGCTTGAAACGCTGAGCAAAAATGATAAACCCAAACTCTATGGCATTGCGCGAAAGCCCACGCCTGAAAATGTAAGCGAGTATTGCAAGTCCACCGCAAAAGAGGCATTTAGCGATTTAATAGCAAATCTTGCCAAATGCACCAAAATCTTGCTTGTAACTTTATAATAACACTTATTCGTCCAAATCAACCTCAAGCCAAAACAAAATTTCATTAGAGCAAATCACACAGATTCTGCAAATACAAGGCATTACCCACAAATACGAATTTGATTTTAAGGCTTTTAGCGCGGGCAAGACAGAGTTTAGCAACCACAAAGAGATGATTTTTGTGTGCGAGATGGCAAAATGCTAGTGATTTAGCGCGAATCTAAACGCGTGGATTTTATGTGCGAAACCCGCGCATTAGTTTAGTGCAAAATCTACAATCCGTGTGATTTTGCACGCAAGATTCGCGCCCCAAAATCACCCCAAAAATCCACTCAAATTTTTTGCCTTTTATTTATCAATCTCATTTTTTCACTTGCCGTATTGAGCGAAGTAAAATTCTCAAAAAATGTTGTAAATCCTAATACACTTCTTTTCTATGCGCGATTTTTATCGCATAGATTATCATCTCATCATCTGCTATATCACACACCACGCGATAATCCCCAGCTCTGTATCGCCATAGCCCAGATAGCCGATATAATAACGCCTTGCCTTTGCTTCGCGGATTGCTTAAAGATTCTATCTCATCAAAAAGCTCTGCTACGCGCTTTTTGCCACACTTGTGAGTTTGTCAAACTGCTTTTGTGCTTTTTTGTTTAGCACGATTCTCATAGATTATGCTCTGCTTTTATCTCTTGCCACGCCCTGCCAGATTCGCCATTTTCGCGCTCTTTTCGTGCTTGCAGAGCGTCTTCTAAATCCTCTAATTCCTCCAAAAATTCTATCACGCGTTCATTTAATACTTCATTTATGGATTTGTTTTGCCCTTTTGCATAGCGCAAAAATAACGCCTCGCGCCCTTTTGGTATCTCTAAACTTACATTCATTTTCGCCCCTTTAAATTTTTAAATGAAGTCATTGTAACAAAATTTGCTTAATTATTTGTCATTGCGAGATTTTGCGTAAGCCAATCGTGGCAATCTATATCTTTTTTGTGGATTGCTTCGCCTTGCTGTCGCAAGGACTCGCAATGACGATGAGAGTGGATTGCTTCGGTCGCTTTGCTCCCTCGCAATGACGGCTCTTTTGTGAGTGTGCCGTTGAATGCGGATTTTAGTAGGCTTTGCTTGTATTTGGTGAGATTATCTTTGGCGGATTTTAGGTGTTTTGTGTCATTATCGATTCGCGCAAATGCTTCATCAAGCCTTGCCACAATGCGCTTTTGAATATCAAGTGGTCGCAAGAGGGATTTGCAAATTTTCTAAATCGCCAAATCTTAAATTATTGATATTTGTGCCTTTGGCAAATTTGACAATGTATTTTTTATAAAAATCGCTTTGCAAAAAGTAAGCTAAATAATGCGGGTTTAATGCTTGATTCGTAATTCTAAAAAGTCCGCAAAATGCACCAAAAGAATAATCTTGCAAATTTTTTAAAATGATATTTTTGCCTACAATATGCTTACTGCCACTACTCATAGCAAACACAATGTCATTATTTTGAATAATTTTGTGCCTTTTGCAAGTTCTTTTGGGACGATTTGCAAATCCGCTAAATCTAATTTTTCTTGGATATTGTTTGCACGAAGCAAAAACACTGAATTTGAAGTTTTTTCTTTGAGTAATTGTTCTTTTTTATAAGAAACACCACGAATAAAAATGCCGAAAGAATTTAGGGGTTTGATTTGCCAAGAAGTTGAAAGTATTGTCTGCATTTTCTATTTTTTTTCAAGCATATCTTTTATGAAGTTTAATGTTTTTTCTCCAAATTCTATTGCAGGGATATTTTCTTTTTTAGTTTTATCTAGTGTTTTATTTGGATTTTCACTAGTCATTTCTACGAGATTTTCCATTAGCCTTTTAGCTAAATTTATATTGTATTGTGCTGGGTTATCTTGTATCTCATCAATTTGTTTTTTATATCCTAAAAAACTTCTAGCAAGCGTTTCTTTGTGTTTGTATTCTTCTTGTAGCCTTTTTGACTCGTTTCGCCTTTGTGTAGAAAAAATTGCTAGCCAAGCTAGTGGAATGTAAAAAGGCAATCTAACTAATATAGCACCTAAAATGGCTAATGGCTCGTTTATTTTATCTGCAACTGCAAAAAAGCTCCAAAAGGCAATGCCAACAATGCTAAGCATTGATACAATAAAAGTCGCATTCCAACCATAAATAGCCTTTGTATAACTCTCTTTTGATTTTTCATACGAACTGGACAAACTCGCATTTGTAGCATCTTTTAATAGATTTTCTATTTCATCTTTCCAAACTTGTATTGCTTCTTTTTGCTTTTTATCATACTCATCAAGTTGTTTTTGTCTATTTTTAATCTCTTGTTGCAATCCCCCAACTCTTTGTCCATTTTCCATAACACCAAAAATTTTTATATAAAATTCATCTAATTCAATCTTCTTTTGTGAAAATTCTTTCTCTTTTTGTTCAATATCATTGACAATGCTAGTTGCTGTGGTTTTAGCATTTTGAAGTTCTGTTTCTAATGATATATTGCTATTGTCTTGTTTGACAAAAAAAATGTTTCTAAGTCTTTGAATCTCATTAAACCAAGTTTGAATTTGTGTTTGAGAATCTGCTATTTGACTTTGAATGCTATCATCTGCGCTCAATAATTTATTTTCGTAATTTTCTATCGCTTTGGCGTCTTTTTTGATTTTGTTAAAATTTATTTCTTGCAAAGATTGCTGAATCGTTGTGCTATAAGTTTTCATTATTTCGCTAATGGTATTAGAAACTTGATTTTTAGGGATATAAATACTGCCATAAGAAGCCAAATAAAACAAAATGTCATCTAATATTTGATTTAAATGTGGGATTGTTTTATTCCAAGATTGTGTTTTTGATAACATTTGAGTATAAAAATTTTGTGGCAACAAATCGGGGTCTAATAAATCTACATAATTTTGAATATATGTTAAAACTTTTTGTGCCCTAGCAAATTCTAGTCTTTGGCTGTCGTCCAAATCATCTATATTTAAATTTTCTACTTCATTTTTCATTTGAAGTAATGGTTGTTTTATGTTTGTGTCAAATTGTTCTGCTCGTGTCATTTAGCCACTCCAAAATTTAAAATTCTATAACGAAAATTATATCAAATTTTCCGTTAAACATTTTTTAACTCGCCTTTAATCCCGCTATTAGTGCTAAATTTAGCTCATCAAGCAAAGGGGCGAAAGATTCGCCAAAAAGGGCTTTTGCGACAAAGACTCCGTTTGTGTCGCCACAAGCGTCATTTAGCCCCTGCAAATCATCATTTGCCAAATAAGCATTTGCGATAATATAGTCTTTTATGTGGGTTAGAAATTCTAGTTGCTCCGCGCTAAAATCTATGCCCTTTTTGATTTGTCTGCCTTTCCATAGCTCAAAGCGTGAGTTTGCCACACCACCAAAATCGCGCAATTCACTATCAAATCCTAGCTCGAATCTAACAAGTTGGATAAGATTTGTAAGCTTTGCCACACTTGAATTTTGGCTTGAATCTTGATTTTTTAGTGGCTTTACGCGTCCTTTTTGCGTGAGTGCGTAGGCATTCCATAGATTTACAATCTCTAGCCCTGCGAATCTTAGCTTTTTGTGTAGTTCGTTTATGAGATTTCGCGTCAAATGCCTTTTGGCATAGCTTTGTGTGTAGTTAAATGATTATGAAATTTTGTGCTATTGTTTGATTTGTGTAAAATATTAGGACTTAGAGAGTTTGCTATTTCTCATATTTTTGCAAATACTCAATGACTTTTTGTAGAAATTTTGGATTATCTTTAAATCTACCAAGTCCCGTATTGCAACTATCACAAATCCACTCTCTGCCCTCACCCGTATTATGGTTATGGTCTCGGACTAGATTTGCCGTAACGCCTACTATGCTACGCTTTTCACAAATTGGACAAGTAAAAATACTTCCTTTTGGTGGCGCGATTTTATCCATTCGCCTTTTTTCGCTAGGGGATAGCTTCATTCCATCGATACTTTTTCTGCATTCTCTACAACTTGGACGCGTGGTTTTAAGTCCTTTGGCGTCTGTTTGATTGATTTCAAAGTCATTAGTTTCTTTTAGAATATGGCAAATATTGCATATCTTTTTGTCATAGCCCTTACCTGTTTTGTAAATAACAAGTGATTCTAAATCCGCAAAATCAACTCTTTTAATTTCATTTGCGCCGATAAATAACACCATAGCAGATTCGCCATTGATAGCCCTCACTACACCGACAGCATTTGCTGTCATACATTCAACCTTTTTGCAAAAAATAATTTTGCATTTTAACATAATTTAAGTGTCAAATTTTATTGTTAGCAAATCTAGTATGCGAATATATCAATTTTTGTAGCTGCTTTGCAATGTGGTTTGTTTGCAAGTGGTTTGTAATGTAAATTTCGCTAAATTTGCGATTTTGAATGCGGAAATTGTCAAATTCTTTTTTTGCTTGTTCGCCGAGATTGTTTCTATCTACAAAAATAGTATAAAAAAGCAACACGCAAAAACGATATTAGCGCAAGAGAGAATCTCTCACAAAAAGCTAAAAAATACTTGAAATGGTAAAAAATCTAGAATTTAGATAAGCGCACACCTTGCGTGATAAAATCGCTAGAATCAAAGCAATGTGATTAAATCTAATGCGCAATTTTGTATGAAAAATTGCCACTTAGATTGTCGCAAACTTAAGCCAAACTTAAGCCAAAAAAGTATAATATCAACAAGATTTTTTAAAAAGGACGACAATGCAAGGGGTTAAGAATGCGTTTTTGGCTTTTGTGTGGGGTGTGTCGCTCCAAGCTATCTATGCAGGCACTCCATCATCAAATATCACTCTAAATACCACTCCACATAGCATAAATCTCGCTATGCAAGACAACAAAGAATCTAGCACAAAAAATAGCATATCTAGCGTAGATTCTAGTCAAACTCACGCTACAAATGATTCCAAACATAACGCACGATTAGACGGAGACTATCCCGCGCAATCTATCGTCTCAAAATCAAACAAACATTTTGATTCAAAGGCAAATTTTGCATTGGGAATCTTTGGCAACTTTGGCTCTATGATGGGCGGTGGATTGGAGGTGGGGTTTTGTTTGTATTGTGGTGAAGTGTGGCAGTTGCGAAATGCTATCTCATTTGAGACAAAAGGCATAAAACTTCGTAGCACTTCCTATGATACGGTAGCCCTCATCGCCCACGAAAAACTTATGCTAGGCGCGACACTTGGTAGCTCGCTCGCCTCTCATATAGGATTGGCGTTTTTCCGCCCGTATTTACACATTAGCGGTGGATTTGGTGTGGTGGATTATGGTGGGTTTTGGCGTTCCCCGCATTATTACGAAGCACAAGCGGGAATCGGGCACGAGTTTATTTCGCTTAAAGGCAATGGCGTGTTTTTTGAGTTGGGCGGTGGTATCGCAGAGCTTAGCACCAAAATACCAGATAGAAATGAAAAATCCGCTCTAGGTGGGATTTTTAAGATATTGCTTGGCGTGAGATTTTATTTTTGATATGGTGTTGCGCTTTGTTTTATTTTATAGTAGGCATTTTTTAGCTAGTTTTTATCTGCCTTAGTGGAGCGTGTCTAGGATTTTGCCAAACAAAAGTCCGTTTTTATATTCTGTGATTTTGGCTTCATAGTAGCCTATATTTAGTTTTTCTATCGCGCTATCATTGATTAGGATTTCGCCATCTATCTCTAGCCCCCAGCGAATATCCCTGCTAGAGTAAAAATGCGGGCTTACTTCCGCTCTGCCCTCTATGATAATGGGGATTTTACTTCCCTTTAGAGCGTTATAGTAAGTTTTGTCTTTAGATTTTAGGATTTTATTTAGCGCGTTTAGTCGCTTATTTACCACATTTGTAGGGATTTTTTCGCTCATCGTATGCGCATAAGTCCCCTCTTCGCTAGAAAACGCAAAAAGATTTAGCCTATCAAAAATCCCCTCATCTATAAAATCCCTTAGCTCGCAAAACTCCCTCTCCCCCTCGCAAGGATGCCCCACGATAATCGTGCTACGCAAAAACGCATTTGGGACAGAGCGCATAAGATTTAGCATTTGTTTTAGCTTGCTTTTGCCCATTCCTCGCTTCATAAGTCGCAACATTTTGTCGCTTATGTGTTGGATTGGCATATCAAAGTAGTTTTGCACCACAGCAGATTTTGCTATGGTTTCGATTAGTCTGTGGCTTGTGGTGGTGGGGTAGAGATAGTGGATTCTAGCAGATTTTGCCGCCCCGCTAGAATCTAGTGCTTTGATAAGGGAGATAAGCCCATCTTTCACACCAAAATCTAGCAAATATGAGCTAGAATCTTGCGCGATAAAGCTAAAATCTTTATACCCTTGCTTTGCTAGATTTTCTACCTCGCTTAGCACACTTGCGATAGAACGGGACTGAAGTTTCCCCTTAAAGCTAGGAATCGCACAAAATGAACAACTTTGATTGCAACCCTCACTTAGCTTTATATATGCGTGAATAGCAGAATTGCTGATTACGCGCTTAGAGTTTTCATCGCTTAAAAATACTTTGTCATTGCTTGAAAAAATCGTGCTTGATAGATTTTGGTTTGAGGTTTTTTGTGTTGTGATTTTTTGGCTGTTTTTTTGTGATAGATTTTGATTTTGTGTCATTTGTGGGATTTTTTTTGCAAGGTTTTTTTGCGCAAAATCTGCAAATGGAATGCGTTGATTTTGCGCAAAAATAAAGCCTTTTTTTTCTAGCAAACTATCGATTTTATCATAATCACGCACACCGATGATAATATCAATCTCAGGCATATCACTCTCTAGCTCTTTTGCATATCGTTCGCTTAGACACCCGCTTACCACGAGAATCGCGCCCTTTTTTCGCTCACTAGCCACACGCAAAATCTCACTCACACTCTCTTGCTTTGCGCTATGGATAAACCCGCAAGTATTGACAATAATCACATCTGCTTCTTTTGCGTCATCGGTTAGCTCTAGCGCGCTTAATCGCCCTAGCATTACTTCGCTATCGACTAGATTTTTGGTGCAGCCTAGTGAGAGTAGGTGAAGTTTTTTTGTGTTGTTGGTTTTTGGCGTGGTGGCAAAATGAGTAAAAATGGGAATCTCCTAAAATATGTTAATAAGTTATGTTTTATCAGTTGGGATTTTAGGCTTATGTTGCTTGCATTTGTTTTGGTTACTAATTTGTATGTTGCAAATCTTTGTATATTAAAACATTTATCATATATGTCTAAATATACACAACGCGACATTATAGCCAAATCACATTATCAAACTTCATAAAAAACTTGGCTATGATAAAAAATGCGTATTTTTTCATCATAGCTACTTGCAAAACACCGCAATATAAAATCTTGCGATATAGCAAAATCTACATAAACACAAATAAAAGCAAAAAAATACAATGTCAAAAAAACGAGTGAAAATAATGAAAAATAATCTATGTTTTTAATGGAATCTATATGCAGAGTTTGCGTTTTATTTTTGATTCAATTTTTTATTCAACCGCCAAAGAAACTGCATTTGGTTTAGTCTATCAAATTTATGTTTAAAATCTTGCTTTTCTTGCGTGCTAGCACTAGGGGTAGTCTCTACTTCTAGTAAATCGCGCAGGCTAGTATATTTTGCATTGTTTTTCCATCTAAAAAGCGAACCATTATAATAAATACCCTCCCTATCAGCCCAAATCCCAGCATTTATACCAAACTCATATTTGTCAAAATCATTTTGCGCGCCTGTCTTGCCTAGTATATTTCGCCCGCCTAGTGAAAAGTATTGTGCGCTATCCAAAAATAGCTCAAAAATACTAGGAAAAATATCTTTGTGAGAGCCTACACGCAAAGGGTCATAATCAATCGCCCTACCAGAGCGTGCAAGAGAATCTTGCACTTCTTTTGGAATGTAAATATAAAGTGGGACGGCAAAATTTAGGGCATTGTAGCGTGGCACAAAAGATTTTAAATCGCGCAAGTGATGGTCGCCTGTGGCAAATACAATCGTATTTTTACCGATTTTAGAATCTTTTAGCGCGCTCAAAAATTCCCCAAAAGCATTGTTAGAATACAAAAATGAGCCTAGCACTTTTTTGGTTTTGGCTTTTTGATTTAGCGTGTTTGTAACTTCGGTGCTAATATGTGGTGCATTGATTTCATCAAATTCACTAGGCGTGATGAAAGGCGGGTGATTTGAAGTGGTGAGCGTAAAAATAGCTGTGGGTTTGGTGGCGGATTTTAGGATTTCTATAATATCTTTGTAGATATACTCATCATTGATTCCAAAGCTATTTTGATTGGTGGTTGCTTCTTGGTATTTGGATATGAGGTAGGGCGCATCGTGGATTTGATGTATGCCCTGATTTTTTAGGTATTCGGTTATATTTACCCACGAGCCAGAGCTAGAAGTAACAAACACGATGTCATAGCCATTTTTTTCTAGCACGGTAAGTGGCGCATTTGGTAGCTTTTCTTTTTTCATTTTGCCTGTGGAGATATTTATCGTAGGACTCAAAAAATACAAATCAAAAAATGATGGCGCAGTGCCTAGATGGGAGCTAAAAAATCGCCAGAAAACAAAATCTTGCGTAACGGTTTGTGTAAGATTTTGCTGTGTGGATTTGCGAGAGGTTTTTTGATGGGATTTGTGATTGAAAATATCTGCATTTATAAAATGCGTTTTTAGTTTGCCTAGCAAGTCAAGTTTTGGATTTTTGCCTTGTTGATTTTGTAGATTTTGATTTTGTAGATTTTGTGCCTGCGCATCATTTGGGAGATATTCACTCCAGCATTTTTCATCACAAAACATATCATCTAGACTGATAGCCCCGCTACCAAAACTCTCCATAAGATTTATGATGATATGTGGTTTTGGTGTGGGGTTTGTGGAGCTAGATTTTGGGCTTTTGTGATGCAGTGCAAAAAGCTCATTTTGTAGCGTGGCAAACTCTTTGTCAAACGCTTCTTTATTAGCTATGGTATAGTTATTGTCGCTTTGATAATACCCCAAAGCCCACGCAAATGCTAAAATCGGATTTGGATTTATCGCATTTATAGAAGCAAGCGTGGAAATATTGCTATCTTTTTCGCCAAGCGGAAACGAACTAAAAGAACCGCGAGCACCGATAAAAAGCAATGCTAAAAGTATCAAATTTGCTAAGATAAAGATAGGAGTTTTGACTACAAAAAAGGTTTGTAGTTTTTGAGAGAATCTATTTGATAAGATTTTGGCATTGACAAGCGCAAAAAGCGTGGCAATGACAAAAATACAGATAAGCAAAACAGCCACAGGATAATCCCTAAATATAATGCCTAAAATCTCTTTTGTGTTATCATCTTTCAGCCCAAATATAAAAATGTCAATCTTTGTTTTATACATTTCATAATAATAAAAATTTACAATGCTAAAACTTGCACACACAAAGCCTAATGCAAACGCATAAACATTATAAATGTAAAAAATCATTTTTGATAAAAAATTGTAGTTTTTTAGAAAAAATCCAAGCGGTTTTAGCACATATATAATCGCCAAATACACCATAAGCGCGATACAAATCACGCGCGTATCATACAAAAATCCATATTTATACAGAGCTAGTTTATCACTCATACTCGCACTAGAATCCACAAATGCTATTTGCATAACAAGTCGCGAAATGCTAAAAATGACTAGACTCATCACATATAGCACGACAAAGGAAAGAATATAATTTATGTTAAAAAGGAAGTTTTTATTGGGGGGGGGGGCAATGATAGAATGTGTTGTATTAGGATTTTGCATTGTTTATATCCTTTGATACATTGTTAGTCTTTGGCGTAGCAAAACAGCAGGTGAGAAATACAACAAAGCCGTATTTCTCACTATATGCACACCTGCATAACGCCAATAACACCATTTCAAACAGCCAACAAATAAAAACACTTTTTTGCGTATTGTTTTTATCTTTTTTGCTTGATTGTGTTGATTTATGGTGGTTTGTCGTGCTACTTCTTATGTAGCTCGTTTATGTAAAATCTAACCGAACTTACGCCCTCTTTTTGCGCCCATTCATAAGCCTTAGAGACAAAGCCCCAATTTATATGCGCGAAATACTTTTCCAAATACGCAGGGCGCGCGTTTTTGTGGTCGATATAATACGCGTGCTCCCACACATCTACCACAAGTAGCGGGATTTTATCCTCTGTGATGGGCGTGGCTGCGTTGCTTGTTTGCACGATTTCTAGCTTTTTGTTTTGCGCGTTTAGCACGAGCCAGCACCACCCAGAGCCAAATAGCGTAGTCGCAGAGCTCAAAAACTTCTCTTTGAAGCCATCGATTCCGCCAAATTCAGAATCTAGCGCGCTTTTTAGCTCCGCGCTCATCGCGCCCACATCGCCATTAGGCGTGATACAATCCCAATAAAAATCGTGGTTATACACCTGCGCAGCGTTGTTAAACACTCCGCCACTCGCCTTTTTGATAATGTCATAAAGCTCGGCATTTTCAAACTCGCCACCCTTAGTCAAATTGTTAAGGTTATTGACATAAGTTTGATGATGCTTGCCATAGTGAAAATCAAATGTGATAGGGCTTAGGAAGTCCCCAAAAGCGTCTTTTTGGTAAGGTAATGCTCGTAATTCAAACATAGTTTCTCCTTTATTTGTTGTGATTTGTGTGATAAATCATTCTTATCACGGAGCGCATTATAAGAAAATTTGGGTAAAAAATGGCTAAAATAAATGATAAATCTTACGAACTACATAAAATTTGCAAATGCTTTTAGCTATCCATAAACATTAAACATACTTATCCACCGCGATATTTTGCAATACCTTGCAGATTTTGGCAAAATCATTTTCGCTGATTTTCACGCCAAATCTATCCTCCAAATCCCACATACTATCTTGCAACGCGCTTTCAAATTCATTTTTGACTTCACTGCTATCAAACCATTGCGGTTTGTTGCAAACTCCAGCGTAAAATTCATCAGTTTGCAAACTTAAATCTGTGATGATTTGCTCAAAATCGCCACTTTGCAAATCTTTTATGCCATCAAAAACTTCGCCCAAAATCTCACTCAAATTATCATAAAAAGCGATTAAGCTATCTTTTTGCGCGATTTCTTGCGGATAAGATTCTTTATTGCTTACAGATTTTGTGAGTAGTTTTTCGTGCATTTGCCTTGCTAGGTTTAGCTTTTGTTCATCGTTTATTCTATGCTCTTTATAGTCATTTAGTATGCTTTCAATTTGTGCAGACAAACTTTTATAAAACGCGGGATTAGATTCTAATTTTTGGGTTATCGCATTTGAAATGGCATTTAGCAAACTATCTGCCTTTGCGCGTAAATTTTCATCTGTCCCAAGCAAACGCGCCACTTGCTTTTCAAAATCATCATCAAAGATATTTGGGATACTTCCAAGCGAATTTATCGCATTTGCACTCACAAATTTATCAAGCAGATTTTGCATTTGCGCTTCAAATTCTCCAAAATCACACGCCTCACAAAGTCGTATTTGCACCTCTTTTCGCAACTCATTAAAAAACCTTAAATCCGCCTTAAATCGCGCTATTTCTTTTTCGCTTAGCACCTCGCTCACGCACTCACTGCTTAATGCCATAGCAAAGTTGCGCGAAAATTCACACAAAATCTCTTTAAATTTATTTCGCACTTCATCATCGCGCAAAATCTCAATATAGCTCTCTTTGTCGCCACTCTTTGCCTTTGCAAAAAGCCCTTGTAAAGATTTATGCGCGTCTTTTGCTTTTTGTATCGCTTCTTTTATGTCAATTACCGCGTTTGTCAAATCCGCTTCATCAAAGCCACTTAATGGCGCATAATCACTCAAAGCCTTATCCAAATGCCCTAGTAAGCCACGATAATCGATTATTATGCCATTATCTTTGCCTTTGTAAAGTCGATTTACTCGCGCTATGGCTTGCAAAAGGTTGTGTTCTTTTAGGCTTTTATCGATATATAGCACTTTTGCGCGTGGGGCGTCAAAGCCCGTGAGTAGCTTATCTACCACGATTAGCAAGTCTATCTCATCGCCGTTTATAAACTCATCTTTGGCGTAGTTGATATATCGCGTCTCATCGTGTGCATATTGCGCTACTACTGCATTCCATTCCTTTATGACAAAATCTTTTCGCTCATTTTCAAAGCCCTCTTGCTCGTTGCTTGAAATTATAGGCGCGGTTTTTAGCTCGGTATTTTCTTTGAAAATCTTATAATAGCTCATCGCTTCGTATTTAGAATTTGTCGCCAAAATCCCCTTAAATCCTAGCCCTTTTAGATTTTCCTTAAAATGCCTTTCAATATCTATCGCGATTAAAAAAAGCCTATTTTCATTTGAAGCGATTTTTTGAAACTGCACCCATTTGCGCGATAAATCCGCCTTTTTTTCATCGCTTAGATTTCGCGTTATGGTATTAAAGCGCAAATCTAGCGCGTCTTTATCGCGTATATCTTGCTCCACAAGCCTACTTTCATACATTAGCGGGAGTATTGCTTTGTCATTGATTGCTTCTTGTATCGTGTAGCGGTGGATTTCGCCACCAAATTTTGCAAAGCTATTTTTTTCATTTTTCATCAAAGGTGTGCCTGTAAAGCCTATGTAGCAAGCGTAAGGCAGAGCCTTTTTCATAGCGCGGTGCAGCTCCCCGCTTTGTGTGCGGTGAGATTCATCGACAAGCACGAAAATATCCGCGCTTGTGTTAAATTTATCGCGTTGGCTAAATTTTGCGTATTTGAGTTTTTCAAATTTATGCACTAGCGTAGTGATTATGCTTACACCGCGTTTTAGTTTGTCTAGCAAATCATTTGAGCTAGTGGCTTGGGCGACTTTGATTTGTGTGTTTTCAAAAGTGCCTTTGATTTGCTCGTCCAAATCGATTCTATCGCTTACAACGATGATTTTGCTTTGCGAAAATTTGGCTTGAAGTAGTTTTGTAAGCATTATCATCGTTAGGCTTTTGCCACTGCCCTGTGTGTGCCAGACAAGTCCGCCTTTGCGTTTGCCATCATTTAGATTTTCTACACGCGCCAAAATGCGCTCTATGGCAAAAAACTGCTGATAACGACAGATTTTCTTTATGCCTTTATCAAACAGCACATAATGCTTTATAAGCCTTAAAAGCCTATTTTTATCACACAATGCCACTAGGCTTTTGTCCAAATTTGTAGGGATTCTGCTTGGGATAAGCGCGTGAATCTTCTCTAAAATTTGCGAATCTTGCTTTGTATCCTCCCTCCATAGACTATAAAATTGCTGTGGTGTTTTTATTGTGCCATATTTTGCATCATAGCTTCCCGCTATGCAAAGTTGCGCGGTGGCAAAGAGTCGCGGGATTTCGCTTGTCTGTTGATACATTTCAAGCTGTTTTATGCCTAGCTCGTAATTGCGCGATGACTTTTTTAGCTCGATTACTACAAGCGGGATTCCATTGACAAATAGCACTATATCAGCCCGTCTGTGCTTTTTGTCTTTATCTGCCTTGCACCGCTTTACTTCAAACTCTTCGCTTATGCTAAATACATTATTTTCAGCATTTTCAAAGTCTATGTAGCGCAGTGAAAAGCTCTTTTTTACGCCATTTATGTTTTCCTCAAAGCTACTGCCAAGTATGAGTTTGTCGCTTAAATGTTGATTCACACCCAAAAGTCCGCCATTTTGGGCGATTTGGTGTGTCGGCTCTATCTCATTTATGGCTTTTTGTATATTTGCAGTGCTAAATTTTTGCTTCACTCCGCGCACTTCAAAGCTATTTAGCGCGTTTAGTTGGGGTTGCAGTATGTCGCGCAAAATTATGTTATTTGTATCATTGCCACGCATTTTTAGCGCATTTTCAGGTGCGATATAGTCATAGCCCATAGCCTTAAAAAGCTCAATACACTGCTTTTGCAAAAATTGTTCGCTTGTGATGTCTCTCATAGTAGCACCTCCCAATGTCCGCTTTTTGTATTGCCCACGCGTCTTATCAAGCCTTGTTTTTTAAGGGCTTTGATATGTTTATCCACTGCTGTGGTGCTTATACCAAGCGTTGTCGCAAGGATTTTTACAGGTATTTGCGGGTTTTCTTGCATAAGTTTTAGCATATTTTTTTGCGCATCAACCAACCCATCAACCAACTTATCAACCAACCCATCACCCAACCCCATTTCCATTTTTTCATTAAAGACAAATTCCACCCAAAGCCCATTTTGCGCTTTAAAAGTAGGGATAATGCCATTAAATTTTTTAGATTCATCGATGATTTTTTCTATGCCTCTTCCCCACGATTCGATATATCCAGCTAAGAAAAACGGATATGCTATTGTCGGGTTATATGGCTGTGAAGCGTGTTTGTCCAAAAGCGTTTGTATATCCCAATGCGGTGGCAAATCCCCTGCATTCCATATCATAAGTCTATCATTATACACGCTTATTTGTATGTCAAACTGCGATGAGTAGTCTTTATGCACCACTGCATTTGTGAGAGCCTCTCTAAATGCGAGTTCAGAGACGGGATAGCGTTCGATTCGTTGCATTCCTTTATATGAAATCATCGCTTTTAGATATTTGCTAAAAATTAACTCCATTGCCTTATCCACTTGCGCGAATAAATTTCCACCAATAATGTCTTGGTAAGCTAGCTCACTATTTGACTCAAAAAAGCCTATTTTTATGTGGCTTCCTGTGATATATTTTTGTGGCTCTTTGGCAAAAAGTAGCGTGGTGGCTTGTTTGAAATACTCTCCATCTTTTAAATGTAGCTTTTCTAAAAGCATCTCATCGCTCTCATTTAGTAGCTCATAATCTATCCTTTTTCTATTTGCCACCTTTTCTCTAAACGCCTTAAATGCAAAGCTATCCAAATCCTTAAATTTCAAATGCACCACAGGCACACTATCCCACTTTTTGCCCTGCCTTGAAAGCAAAAATTGACTTAACGCATTGCCTTTTAGCTCTTGCACACTGCTACCACTGCGGACAAAATACGCTCCCTTATAGCTCACAGGATAAGGATAATGCTCCACACTTATGGCTAGATATTCTTTGCTATTTTCTGTATGTAGATTCACGCTTGGCACTACGCCTAGCAGATTTTGGATTTTGTTTGGGATAGTTACTAGCAAATCTTTGGCATTTTTCACGCCCACCACTTCGCCACTATCACCGCGCCCCACATAGAGTGTGCCTCCATCACTATTTGCAAAAGCACTTATCCATTTGATATATTCATCTCTCCAAATACGCTTAAACTCTACGCTTTGGGTTTCTTTATCGTGTGGCATTTTTACCTTTCTATTTCATTTATACGCAGATTTATCAAATCCGCACAATATTTTGACTTGCAAAATTCTATCATTTTATTCTTACCATTCGCTTTTTGGTGTCATTATAGAGATTCGCGTAAGCAGATTCGTGATAATCTAGCATTTTACCCTCACATTGCCGCTTAAAAGCTGTTGCATAAGTCCTCTTTTTTGCGTTTTTAGGCATTGTAGTTTTGAATCCAAAATCGCTATTTCTTTGTCGCACACGCTTAATACTTGCGCGATTTTCTTTTGCTCGGCAAGCGTGGGGAGTTTTATTTTAATGCCACTCATTACATTATTCATAAGTTTTGCATTGCCCACATAAGAAACATATTTTTTGGATATAGCATTTATAATTTCAGCAACACATTTATTTGCGTATCCATTTTTATTGATTAGAACTCCACAAACATTTGTGCAGTAAAATTTTCCAGCCCTAAAATTAACTTCACCAGCATTTGCTCCATCAGTTGTCCAAGTAATGCAATTTTCAAAAAGAAATTCTTTATAGTATCCCAATAAACCACCATTTGCCGTTTGCGATGAATATACAGGATAACAATATTCTTTATCTTGTATTTTTTTAATCTCTTTTGTTGGCAAAACATAACCCCTTGTAACTTCAAATATATCCCCTAGCCTAAATTCCTGCCATTTATCGCTAAATCCGCCAAAGCGCAGGGATTCGCCATTGCGAAAATCTGCGTTTTTGTCAAAAGTCGCAGATTCGTGGCAATCCAAAGATTCCCCCTCCCTTGCGGCAGAACCCCACCCTAAATCCCTCCCGCAAGGGGAGGGACTTGCCTTTTGTCCCCCCTCCCTTGCGGAGTCGCACCTCTCTTGTCCCCCCTCCATTGCGGTAGGGTTCGCCTTTTGTCCCCCCTCCCTTGCGGAGGGGGCTAGGGGGTGGGTCATATCAAGAGAATCTAGCACAGCTTTTGTCTTATCTTGCGCTATTTTACCCACCCCTAAATCCCCTCCGCAAGGGAGGGGACTTTTGTCGGTTTTGGATTCACAAGGTGGGGTGAGTAGGCGTTGCATAAGGGCTTTTTTGTAGCGTTGCTTTGCCTTTATAAGCAAATCAAGCGTGGCTATGGCATTATCCCACGCGCCCAAAATCCGCGCGATTTTTTCCTGCTCTTTTAGTGGCGGCAAGGGGATTTGGAGATTTGAAATCATAGGTATTGTTAATTGTGGGATACCTGCATTTGTAGCTTCTATATCAATAGAATCAATATAATTCTTTAAAAAAGCAATGATTATTTGCGAATTTGGCAAGGCAACAATAAGTCTTACTATGGGCAAAAACGGCTCTTTATGCAATATGCAATGCCCAATAGTGCCACGAGCTGAAATTGTAATGCAAGGTTTATTTACTTTTGCTTGATTCGTGTATCCATATAGTGCATTAGCACCGATTCCGTTACTGAAAATAGGGATTTGATATTGTGGCGTTTTAGTTTTTGAAAATCTATCTTTTGGCGCATCACCACCTGCAAATAATTCACAAACTTCCCCCAAGCGCACCACTTCCCAATCCTGTGGCAAAATCCCAATCTCACTTTGCCTATACCCTTGCTTTATGTTTTGATTTTTATTCATCTTTTGCCTTTCTTATTTTACTAATGGATTGCCACGATTCGCTTACGCGAATCTCGCAATGACGGGATTTTGCACTACTTTGCAAATCTTTACCCACCCCCAAACCCCACTCGTGCTGCGGGAGGGGGCTTTTTTGGGATTCCACACCGCAAGGGAGGGGGCTTTTTTGTTTGTTTTGATTTTTATTCATCTTTTGCCTTTTTAAGTTTTTCCAAAATCCCCAACGATTCATTGTCCATTTTGCTAAATGCAAACCACTTTTTGCCCAAATCTTTGAGACTTGCGCCAAAGTGATAAATCTCATCATCAATGATTAAAAATCTATCGTGGCAGAGCGCAAACTCTTTTAGCGTGAGTCTATTGCCAAATTGTGCGTTAAATCTAGCAATGTCAAGGCGCAGGGACTTTGAAATGCTTTTGGTAAAAAGCGTGATTTTGGCGTTTTTGTTTTTGCTTAAAAGGGTGAGCGTAGATTCATCGATATAATTATCCACAAGAAAAACGCGCTTTTTTGCCTTTTTGATAAGTTCGCTCACAAAAGCATAGGATTCATAAATCTGCCCATCATAAAAAATACCCTGCTTTGGTGGCTCGTTTTGTAATGCTTTGGTAAGTTTGGCTATGCTTTTATCGTGGTTATTTAGTCTTTGCTCTATGCGCTCAAATCGCTCAAAGGGCGTGTTTGCTATGATTTGTCGCATTTGCGCAAATGCCCTTATGATAAAAAGGCTTGTTTGCGTGGCGATGGGACTTTTTAAGATTGTAGCAAGCATATAAATGCCTTGTTCTGTGAAAACTTTTGGCAAGACGCGCGTTTTGGCAAAATTTGCGGTCGAAATTTTCGACTGCAAAATCTCAAACTCATCTTTATTTAACTCGAAATAAAAATCGCTTGGGAATTTATCGGCATTATTTTTCACTGCTTCATTTACGCGCTTTGTCTCCACCCCATAAAGCTCGGCTAAATCCCTATCTAGCATTACTTGGGCGTTGCGAATCGTGTGGATTTTGGCTTTGATATTTTGTGGCGTTAAGTCATTCATTTTTGTGTTTTTCCTTTTAAGTTTTTATTATAGATACAATATTTTATCAAATATTTCATATCCCCAACTCCCTTAAATATCCATTCATTTCTTTTTGGATTGAATCTAGCTCGTTTTCAAGGCGTGAAATCTCGTGCTTTGTGGCATTTAAGTCGATAGTCTCTTCTTCATCAAAGCTATCGACATAGCGGGGTATGTTTAGGTTGTAATCATTTGCTTTGATTTCATCTAATGTCGCTAAATGCGCGTATTTAGCGATAGATTCGCGACTTTTGTAAGCGTGTAAAATCTTTGTGATATGCTCTGTGTCAAGTTTGTTTTGATTTTTGCCTTTTTGATAGTCTTTTGAAGCGTCTATGAAAAGCACATTAAAATCAGCTTTTTGCTTTTTAAAAATCAAAATGCACGCGGGGATACTCGTGCCAAAAAATAGATTTGCAGGTAGCCCGATAACCGCGTGGAGCAGGTTTTTGTCGATAAGATTTTGGCGGATAGCTCCCTCACTAGCCCCGCGAAACAAAACGCCGTGTGGGAGTATGACTCCCATAGTGCCGTTGTCATTAAGAGATGCCAACATCTGCAACACAAAGGCATAATCGCCCTTGCTTTTTGGCGGGATACCAAATTTGAAGCGATTAAAAGCGTCATTTTGGGCGACTTCCTCGCCCCATTTATCAAGGCTAAAAGGCGGATTTGCCACCACAATGTCAAATCGTTGCAATTCGCTTGGCGAAGTGGTGTGCAAAGGATTGCGAATCGTATCGCCCCATAAGATTTTGGAGTCGTTTATCTCGTGGAGAAACATATTCATTTTGCAAAGGGCGTGGGTTTGCCCATTTAAAGCCTAAAATTTGCGTTTTTGTGTTGCGAAGTGAGTGTTTTTGCGACTTTGATAAGCAAAGAGCCAGAGCCACAAGCGGGGTCATACACGCTTACGCCATCTTTTGGCTCGACAAGCTGTGCTAGTAGTGATGAAACTGCGCTTGGCGTGTAAAATTCTCCGCCTTTTTTACCCGCACTCTCGGCAAAATGCGCGATAAGATATTCGTAGGCATCGCCTAAGCAGTCATTGTCCTCCAAATGCGATGGACGCAAATCAAGGCTAAAATCGCTAAAATCTTCTAGCAAATTTTTTAGCAAGGCGTTGCGCTCTTTGGTATCGCCTAATTTGTTTTTGTTGTTGAAATCAATGCTACGAAAAATACCCTCTAATTTTTCGCTATTATCCTGCTCGATTTTCTCTAACGCGGTGTTGATAATCTCACCTAAATTTGGGGACTCTTTTTGGCTAAGCAAGTAGTCAAATGTGCAAGTTTTATCAAGAAAAAATCGCTGTGTTTTTAGCTTTGCCTCTATGCGCTCGGTGTTGCCGTTGTATATCTGCGTGAGCTGCTCGACTTTTTCTTTGTGAAAATCGCTTAAATACTTGATAAAAAGCATTGTAAGGATATAGTCCTTGTAGTCGCTATTGTCCATAGAGCCACGAAAGGTGTCGCAGGCTTTCCAAACGATATTGTTTATGGTGGTTTGTGTGGTTTTCATTGTGCGTTCCTTTGGGTAAAATTTATGTTTTGCGTAATTTTATCTAAAATCGCCTTTGAAAAGTTTTGATTGTGTAAGATAAGTGAGTGCAAAATTTCATCTTTTCTTTGGGCTAGTGTTAGGATTTGCATTATTTTTTCTTGCTTGTATGTGGCGATGAGCGGGATTTTTAGCTTTGATAAATCGCTTAATTTTCTTTTAAGAAAATACTTTGGTTACAAGTTTTAAGCCAACATATAATAGCAATGATAGCTTAAGTTCGTATTTTATTGTGATTTTGTCATTACGAGAAAATCCGCTAGCATATCCGTGGCAATCAAAAGATTCCGCCTCCATTTCGCAAGAACCCTAAATCCCTCCCGCAAGCGAAGGGATTCGCCATTTGTCCCCCTCCATTAGCACGATGGGGCTAGGTGGTGGGTAAATTTCACCCTTGCAAGATTTTACAACGCCAAATCAAAACATTCCAAACAAAAAAATCCGCACAAAAAAATCCGCCATTGTGAGGCGATTCAACGAATCGCCGAAGCAATCCACACACCCCAATCGTCATTGCGAGAATCCACACCCCGAATCGCCATTGCAAGAATCTAGCATTTTGTCAAAAAACTAGATTCGTGGCAATCTGCATTTGCGCTGTCATTGCAAGACTTACTTGTAAGCAATGCAAATCCGCTAGATTTTTCGCATCAATCTATATCTTTGTCGCGTTTGAAGCAAATATCTAAGCAATCTCTCACATCGCCTTGATTCTAGCGATTTCATCGCGTAGTCGTGCGGCTTCTTCAAATTCTAAATTTTTAGCGGCTTGTAGCATTTGTTTTTTTAGCTCTTTTATGATAGATTCTCGCTCGCTTTTGGGGATTTTCGCGCCTTTTTTGCGCCCTGATTCATAGAGTTGGGATAATCCGCTAGATTCGATTTTTAGCTCCTGCTCGACATTGCGTGAGACGCCCTTTGGCGTGATATTATGCGCTTTGTTGTAAGCCTCTTGCTTGCCTCTGCGATAGTCCGTGATTTCAAACGCCCGCTTCATCGACCCCGTAATCACTATCTCGCCATTTTTATCTTTAGCAGAATATAAAATTACCTTACCCTCCACATTTCGCGCCGCGCGCCCCATCGTTTGGATTAGGCTTGTCTCACTGCGTAAAAACCCCTCTTTATCCGCGTCTAATATCGCAATGAGGCTAACTTCGGGCAAATCAAGCCCCTCGCGCAAAAGATTTATCCCCACAAGCACATCAAATTCGCCCAAGCGCAGAGCGCGTATGAGATGATTGCGCTCGATAGCGTCTATGTCGCTGTGCATATAGCGCGTCTTTATGCCTAGCTCGCTGTAATATTTTGTCAGTTCCTCCGCCATCTTTTTGGTAAGCGTGGTAATCAAAACGCGCTGTTTTTTCTCCACGCGGATTTTGATTTCATCGAGCAAATCAAGCACTTGATTGCCACTATCGCGCACTTCATAAAGCGGGTCAAGCAACCCTGTGGGGCGGATAATCTGCTCGGCGATATTATCCCCGCTAAGCCCTATCTCAAGCTGTGCGGGCGTGGCAGAGACAAAGAGAAAATGTGGGGCTTTGGCGATAAATTCCTCAAACATTAGCGGGCGATTATCTAGCGCGCTAGGCAGGCGAAATCCATACTCCACAAGCACTTCTTTGCGACTTCTGTCCCCCGCATACATTCCGCCAAATTGTGGCAGGCTCGCGTGGGACTCATCGACTATGACTAAGTAGGGCTTGTTTTTTTGCTCGAAATAATCTAACAGACAATATGGCGTCTCCCCTGCTTTCTTGCCTGTGAGATGCCTCGCGTAGTTTTCGATGCCCTTGCAGATTCCACTTTCGCGTATCATTTCTAAATCAAACTCTGTGCGCCCCTTTAACCGCTGATATTCGACTTCTTTATTTTGCGCTTTAAATTCTAAAAGTCTAGAATCTAGCTCCACTTCGATATTGTGAATCGCCTCGCTTAGGCGATTTGCCCCGACTATAAATTGATTTGCCGCGTAAAGCACGAATGAATCTAGCACTTTTAGCTTTTGTCGCTCCAATGCCTCATACACCGCGATTTGCTCCACCTCATCGCCAAAAAACTCTATGCGGATAAACTCGCTCTCATTATACGCAGGGAAAATATCCACCACCTCCCCGCTCACGCGAAACTCCCCACGCTCAAACGCCGTGTCATTGCGCGTGTAGCCCATATCTACAAGTTTGATGAGAAACTCTTTTTGGTTGCGCGACTCGCCTACCTCTATTTTTTCTATCATTGTGAGGTATTCAGCGGGGTTGCCTAGCCCGTAGTTCGCACTCACGCTCGCCACGACTATGACATCATCATACGCAAGTAGCGAAGTAGTCGCGCTTAGGCGCAGTCGCTCCAAATCGTCATTTATGCTCGAATCCTTTTCTATGAAAAGGTCGCGGCGCGGAATGTAGGCTTCGGGCTGATAATAGTCAAAATGGCTTATGAAATACTCCACTTTATTGCGCGGGAAAAAGCCCTTAAACTCGCTATAAAGCTGGGCTGCAAGGGTTTTGTTATGCGTCATTATAAGCGTTGGCATATTTAAGCTAGCGATGATATTTGCCATAGTGAATGTTTTGCCACTGCCTGTAACGCCTAGTAGCGTGGCATATCGCGCCCCTTGTGAGAAACTACGCGTGATTTTGCTAATGGCTTGTGGCTGGTCCCCTGCGGGGGAGTATTGCGATTCAAGGGTGAAAGATTGCGACATTTTATAATCCTAATCTAATGAGATTTGCAAATTTTTGCGATACAATTATATTCAAACTCTTAATGCTTTTAAAATTATTTTAAGGAAAAACAATGTCTTTGATACAGAATCTGGAGGCAAAAATAGATTCTATTTTGCAAAGCTATGAGGAACAAATAAGCGAGATAAACGCGCTAAAATCTAAGATCAAAAGCCTAGAATCTATGGCGCAACAAAAGGATTTGCAAATATCTGGGCTATATGAGGAAATCGCCCAAAGAGACAAGGCGATAGAATCGCTGTATAATAAAATCAATGATAAAATCCCTAGCACCAAAAGCCAAGAAGCGCAAAATCAAACTACACCAAAATAACGCTAACATAATCTAAAATCAAACATTATATTACAGCAAATATGACATTTGAGTCGCGCTTATGTCGCGCTAAAAAGGATTGATATGGGATTTTGCGATGGAATGATAAAAATCCAAACTTGCATAACAAATCATTGCAAATCATCACAAAAAGGGATTTTGTAATGCCAAAATCTAGCCCGACTAACGAGTGGGAGAGGCGGCATAAGCCTATCGATAAACAGCTAGAATCTAGTGCGGATAGCAAGCTGCAAAAAGGTGTCGATGAACAGCTAGAAATCAACATTTCTGGGCGTAAATTTAGCATTTCTCTAAAAGGTTTTGAGCCAAATGCTATAACAGAAATCAAAGAATTGCTACAATCAAAAAACTTAGATTTGCTAGACTTGATACGAGCGTATCTAAACTCTGTGCAATCTAAATGCGAGCTAGAATCTAAGATAGACTCTATCGACCAAAAGCTTAACCACGCGCTAGCACGGATTTCTAGCCAAGACACATTGCAAGATTTTGCTAAAAATATCGCAGATAGTGGCAAAAATAACGATACAAATAGCCAAGAAGAAACGCTAGATGAAGTAGAAATGCAAGATAATTTGGAGGATTTTCAAAATGATAATTTTGGGGATTTTGCAAGCCATAGTGGCGAGGCTTATGGTGGGTTTGGAGAGTTTGGGTGGCTAGGGGGGATTAGCCTGCACGATAGACGCGAGATAGATAGCCTCATAAGCGATGATGAGCTAGATAGGATAATGGCACAAAAAGAAAATGAATATACCGATGATATAGATGAGGGCAAGCAATCAAACAGCGATAATAACACGGATAAAGAACATAACAAGCAAATAAACGATGAATCAAAGCAAAATAATGAAGCAAAATCTAACGCAGAAAAATCTAGCGACACAGAATCTAGCAAATCAACATTTAGCGAAACAAATATCAAAACAAAATCTAGCAAGCCACAAAATGATGAAACAACCGACAAAAACTTAGCGCAAGGGCAAGTAGATTCTATAAAATTAAACCAAGCACAATTTGATTTGGGGGATTTTGATACGCAGATTTTACAAACAAATGAGAATCAAAAACCAAATGAGCAAAACAATTCGCAATCCAAAACACATACAAAAACCCCGCCTAATTTTGATTTTTTGTCTGATAGTGCGACATTGCGCCCCATATCACGCCCTAAGAAAAAAAAACTCGATACTACCAAGCAAGATTTGACTTCTAGCCTAGATTCTAGCGCAAAATCGCGCCTGCGCGCTATCACAAAGTTTTTTAAATCCTAAGATTTTTGGGCAAAAATAATGAATTATTATCTTATCTCGCCATTTGGTGTGAAATCCCCACCTTTTACTTACAAGGCAACGCATAATTATGCAAAAGGCACGCTTGTAGAGATTGACTTGAAGGAAAAAAAGGTGCTAGGCGTGGTGCTAGGCGTGGTGGCAAAACCTAGCTTTGAATGCAAAGAGGTGGTGGGGCAAAGGGGGTATTTTGATAGTAGGCAAGTGGAGTTGGCAGAGTTTGTGGCGTATTATTATTATGTGGGGGTTGGGGAGGTGTATAATCTAATGCAACCACATTATGTTAATGAGGGCAATTCGTCTTTGGGTTCTTTGGGTAATGGCAATTTGTCTGCGGGTAGTCATTGCATAGATTTTGCAGATTTTGAGAGTTCGCAGGCAAGAGAGCCTAGCTCACTCCCAAAATCTGCAAAAAACTCCACAAGCACCACCTCACCAACTTCGATTGATAAAAAAAATGGCGAGGATTATTTATCGCAAGATTCTATCACAAATGCGTATTTTAGCGCAAATAGAGATAGTTCGTCATTGCGAGCGAGCGATAGCGAGCGTGGCAATCCACTTTTTAACAATAACAAAATAGATTGCCACGCAAATGCGGACGCATTTGCTCGCAATGACGAAAAAAATTCCCCCTACCCAAATCATCAAAATGTGGCGGAGGGGGCTACAAATGATAAAAATAATCCCCCCTCCCTTGCGGAGGGGGCTAGGGGGAGGGTAGATTCTAATGTAGAATCGTCATCGCAAGCGGATTTGCAAAATCCGTGTGGCACAAGCCCACAGCTACGAAGTAGCGATTTGTCGCATAAGCGCGAGTGGGCGCAGTTGCACAAGCAAAATCCACTTTTTGACAACAACAAAATAGATTGCCACGAATTTGCAACTTTTGACAAAGTCGCAAATTCTCGCAATGACAAAATAGATTCCACCTCACAAAACTATCAAAATATGGCGGAGGGGGCTAGGTGGAGGGTAAAATCCACATTAGAATCTAGCCCAAAATCTAGCCAAGAAATCAACACAGAATCGTCATTGCGAGCGAGCGATAGCGAGCGTGGCAATCTATCATCTTGTCATACTGCGCAAAGCGAAATATCCAAACAAAAAACACAGGGGGATATTTCGGCTTTTTCAAAGCCTAAATACGACAAGACAATCATTGACAAAACAATAGATTGCCACGCAAATGCGGACGCATTTGCTCGCAATGACGGCGATACTTGTCATACTGAGGGAGCGCAAGCGACCGAAGTATCTCAATCACAGCTTAAAAATAGAGATATTTCGGGCTTAAACCCTCAATATGACAAGAAAATCATTGAAAAAACAATAGATTGCCGCGCATTAGATTCCGCAGAATCTAATGCTAGCAATGACAGCGCAAAACATATCCTAAAATCTAACAATGAAGTTACCATTTGCCATACTAAAATCTTTACGCCCAAAGTATCTAAAAATCCATATTTTTTCAACCTAAATCCCCTTAGCGATGCCCAAAAAAGCGCGTTAGATTTTGTGAGTGATAAGCCTATAAGCCTGCTTTTTGGCGATACAGGCAGTGGCAAAAGCGAAATCTATTTTCACCTAATCGCTTCAATGCTAAATCAAGGGAAAACCGCTCTTTTTTTGATGCCTGAAATCTCGCTAACGCCACAAATAGAAAGCAGGCTAAAAAGCGCGTTTGGGGATTTGGTTGGAATCTGGCATTCAAAAGTAAGCCAAAAATCTAAAAAAGAGATTTTAGCCAAACTAGAATCTAGTGAGCTAAAAATCATCGCAGGTGCGCGCTCTGCGCTATTTTTGCCATTGCAAAATCTAGGGCTTATAATCATTGACGAAGAACACGATGATGCGTATAAATCGTTTAAAAATCCGCGCTATAACGCACGCGATTGCGCGATGTATCTAGCCAAAAAATGTGGCATACAAGTAGTGCTAGGCTCAGCCACCCCAAGCCTCTCAAGCTACTATCTAGCAAAAAAAGGTGGTTATCTCTACCGCTTAAAAGGGGTGTTTTTTGAAAATGCAACAAAACAATATATCTTTGAAAATGCCCCCACAAGCCTAACAAGCAATCTTTTAGCCCATATAAAATCCACCATAAAATCCAAAAAACAAGCAATCATTTTTGTGCCTACAAGGGCAAATTTTAAGGCATTATTATGCCAAGAATGCGGATATGGATTTGCCTGCCCATTTTGCAGTGTAAATATGAGCTTGCATATCAAAAAAAACTGCCTTGTTTGCCATTATTGTGGCTATGCACAAATAATCCCAAAATCCTGCCCACAATGCCAAAGCCCAAACCTAACCACCAAGCGAGTAGGCACACAACAAATCGCAGATGAATTGCAAAATGCCTTTGTAGAATCCAAAAAAGATGGCGAAATATTTAATAATATAAAAATAGGAATCTTTGACAAAGACCATATCACTACAAGTGGCAAGCTAAATAAGACATTAAAAGAGTTTAAAAACGGCGAAATTAACATACTTGTCGGCACGCAAATGCTCTCAAAAGGGCACGATTATCACAATGTCGAGCTAGCGGTGGTGCTAGGGATTGACTATGTGCTAAATGGAGGGGATTTTAGGAGTTTTGAGCGCGGGGTCGCACTGCTTCATCAAATCGCTGGGAGAGCGGGGCGAAAAAGCAGTGGCAAGGTATTTATCCAAAGTTTGCAAACACAATGGATAAAAGGATTTTTGGGGGATTATGAGGAGTTTTTGGCGTGGGAGGAAAAAAGACGGAGCAAAAACTATCCGCCGTTTAGAAAACTTGTGATGATTCATTGTGCCAATAAACGACAAGAAAAAGCAAAAGAGCAAATGCACGAGATTTTGCAAATCCTAAAAATGCAAAAAAAGATTCATATCATCGGCTATGGTAGCAACGCTATCGAGCGCATAGCTGGCAAATGGAGGTTTCACATACTGCTAAATGGCGAAAAAATCAGCGATATATTAGACGCGCTAAATGCCCTGCAAAATCAAACAACAATCCGTAATGGCAAACCACAAAAATGGGTAAAATCTACACAAAAACATAGCCAAGATTCACAGGACAAAAACACTCATTCTCAAAAAGCCCTTGTTATCGACAAAAGACTTGAAGTTGATATTGATTGTTTGGATACTTTGTAAAAAATCTAGCTAAATCTATTTGCAAAATGTAGCCTATTTTGAAAAAAATCAACAAATTTAAGGATACAAAAATCAAAAAAAGGTTAGAATAGCTTTGATTTATATTTCTTAGGAGAAAAGGAGAGTAGATGCAAGACAATGCAGCAACTTTAGAATATGATTATTCTATCGCAAAATTGTTTTTGTTTTCAACGCTTGCATTCGGGTTTATCGGTATGCTTATCGGCGTTGTTTTGGCGTTTCAGCTGGCGTTTCCTGATTTAAACTACATCGCTGGCGAGTATGGAATCTTTGGGCGACTTCGACCACTTCACACAAATGGAATCATTTATGGTTTCACTCTTAGCGGGATTTGGGCTGCGTGGTATTATTTGGGACAAAGGGTGCTAAAAATCACTTACCACCAACACCCACTTCTAAAATTCATAGGCTTAGCGCATTTTTGGATTTATATCGTGCTTATGCTTGCAGCAGTGATTTTGCTTTTTGCAGGCTTTACACAATCAAAAGAATACGCTGAACTTCCTTGGATTTTGGACTTGGTAGTCGTAGTCGTTTGGGTGCTATGGGGTGCGAGTATGTTTGGCTCTATGGGCGTTAGACGCGAGAATGTGATTTACATTTCGCTATGGTATTTTATGGCGACTTTTACTGCTATTGCTGTGCTATTTATTTTTAACAACCTTGCGATTCCTACTTATCTTGTCGCTAGCACAGGGAGTGTCTTGCATTCTATCTCACTATATGCAGGTAGCAATGACGCCCTTATCCAATGGTGGTGGGGGCACAATGCTGTGGCATTTGTTTTCACTTCTGGGGTTATCGGCGTGATTTATTACTTTTTGCCAAAAGAATCTGGGCAAAGCGTATTTTCTTACAAACTCACGCTATTTTCATTTTGGAGCTTGATGTTTATCTACATTTGGGCTGGCGGACACCATGTCATTTACTCTACCGTGCCTGATTGGGTGCAGACTCTAGGTTCAGTGTTTTCTGTGATTTTGATTTTGCCATCTTGGGGGACTGCGGTAAATATGCTTCTCACAATGCGCGGGCAATGGCATCAACTAAAAGAATCCCCGCTTATTAAGTTTTTGATTTTGGCTTCGACATTTTATATGCTATCCACGCTAGAAGGACCGATTCAATCTATCAAATCTGTCAATGCGTTGGCACACTTTACTGATTGGATTGTAGGGCATGTCCACGATGGTGTGCTAGGCTGGGTAGGATTCACGCTCATTGCGGCGTGCTATCATATGTTGCCTAGAATGTTTAAGCGCGAAATCTACTCTAGAAAGATTATGGATATACAATTTTGGATTATGACTATTGGGATTGTATTTTACTTCTCTAGTATGTGGATTGCGGGCATTACGCAAGGTATGATGTGGAGAGATATGGACCAATACGGCAATCTAGCGTATCAATTTATCGACACTGTTAGCGTGCTATTCCCATATTATCTTATCCGTGCGATTGGCGGGACATTGTATTTGGTAGGTTTTGTGATGTTTATTTACAACGCCATAATGACAATGACTGCAGCAAAAGAGCTAGAGAGTGAGCCAAAATCTGCCTCACCTATGGCTGCTTAAAAGGAGGTAGCAATGTTTAGTTGGTTAGAAAAAAATCCTTTCTTTTTTACAGTGGCGTTTTTGTTAGTGTTTTCTATCGCAGGGCTTGTAGAGATTTTGCCAGATTTTTCTAAGTCATCTCGCCCTATTGATGGGTTAAAGCCATATAGCTTGCTAGAGACTGCAGGCAGGCAAGTGTATATGAAAGAGGGTTGCTATAATTGCCACTCTCAACTTATCCGCCCTTTTCAGTCTGAAACCGATAGATATGGTATGGCAAGTCTAAGCGGTGAATACGCTTATGATAGACCATTTTTGTGGGGCTCTAAGCGGACAGGACCAGACTTGCATAGGATAGGGGATTCTCGCTCCACAGATTGGCACGAAAATCATATGTTTGACCCAAAAAGTGTAGTCCCAGCTTCTATTATGCCTGCATATAAACATCTTTACGATAAAAATGTAGATTTTGAGACAGCGTATGCAGAAGCCCTCACTCAAATGGAAATCTTTAGCGTCCCTTATAACACTCAAGGTGGCGTATCCATCGGCACAAATATCGAGGAAGCAAAAGAAATCTATCTAAAAGAGGCGGAAGCACTTGTCGAAGATATGAAAAGTCAAGACATTAAAGACTATTTAGAAAAAGGTGAAGTCAAAGAAATCGTAGCACTAATCGCCTATCTAAATAGTCTAGGGCAAAGCAGAAGAACAAAATAAAAGGCAAGAGGTATGACAGCTCAATATATCGAATACATAAGGGTTGGTGCGTATTTTGTCGTTACTATACTTTTGATTATATTTTTGTATTCGTATGCGATTTCTATGTGGCGCAGACAAAAAAAAGGTATCCGCGACTATGAGAAATACGGCGATTTGGCTGTCAATGATAGCCTAAATGATGAGCTAGTCGAACCTCGCACAACATCAACAAAGGAGTAGGCAATGAATTGGTCAAATGACAGCGTCATTAAAATCACCCTTTTGGGTGCGGTAGTAATCTTGTTGATTACGATTTATGTGGTGGGCTTTTATTTCAAAAAAATGAAAGACGCAAAAGCAGAAGGAGAGCTAACAGAGCATTATTGGGACGGAATCGGCGAGTTTAAAAACGACATTCCTGTGGGCTGGGTGCTTATCTTTATGGGGCTTATCGTGTGGGGGCTTTGGTATATTTTTGTGGGCTATCCATTAGGCACTTTTTCTCAAATCGGGCAATACAACGAAGAAGTCCAAAACAATAACGCGATATTTGAGCAAAAATGGCAAGGGCTTAGTCAAAGCGAAAAAGTCGCTATGGGTGAAGGACTTTTTTTGGTGCAATGCTCCCAATGCCACGGAATCAACGCTGAAGGAATGGACGGCAAAGCACAGGATTTGCGCTCTTGGGGCAAAGAAGAGGGAATCATAAAAGTCATCACAGAGGGGAGCAAGGGGCTAAATTATGCAGGTGGAGAGATGACTCCGGGCTTGCTAGAAGATGAAAACGAAAAGCGACAAGTCGCTGCCTATGTGATGCAGACTTTTTCCCCTGCGCAAGCTACAAAATACTCTCAAGAAGATGTCGAAGCGGGCAAGGCTGTGTATGAGATGATTTGTGTAACTTGCCACGGCGAAGATGGCAAGGGCAATGGCTCAGAAATCGAGGGTTTTGCTGCGGATTTGACAGAATATGGCAACTATGAGTTTGTAAAGCATATCTTGCGCGATGGCAAAAAAGGCTTTATTGGCAAAATGCCATCATTTAGCTATGCAAACTTTAATGACATTCAAATCCAAGCACTTGCTGCGTATATCAACTCACTCAAAGTGCGAGACTAAGGAGGCAATATGAATGGTTTATTTGGTATAAATGGACTTTTTGGGTTTCTTGTGGCTGTGGTGCTTGTAGTGGTGCTAGCGATTTGCTTTGGCGTGGCAGCGGCTACGATTCAGAGTGAAAACTCGACAAACTACTATATCATCAAAGATAGTGGAAATATCGAAGCACAAAGCGCGGATAACAAAGACCACTTTGAAGATGCAAAATAAGGAGATAAAATGCTAACAACGCTAGAAAAATTACTTGGACTAATGATAGTTGTCTTGGCTCTTGCTTCTATTACGATTGCTTTTATCCCTGATGGATTTTTGCACCTCGTGTAAGGGGAGCGACTTTTGCGCGGATTTGGCAAATTGATTTTAGGCAAAATCAGCACGATAAATCATCGCAAAGCTGATTTTGCAAATGTGTTTTTTGAAGCCTTAAAACGCGCTATCTTGCCTAAAGATTCTAAAAATCTTTGCCAAAATCTAGCGCAAAACTTAAAAAAGATTTTTGTTTTATGTTTGCTAGCTAGTCTTGCGATTTTTACAAATACTGCGCTTGCTTCACAACAAGATTCTCACACCTCTCCCTGCTTAGATAATGGCTTAAATAATAGCTTGAATCAAAACTTTAATAACAACTTAAACGATAAATCAAAAGATGGATTAAACAACGCAAAATCCTCCAAAAATACCCCGCAAAATACCCACAATTTAGATTCGTTTTTGCTCCATAGCATTACTCCAAATTCTACATATATCTTTGGAAATTCAAAAAATATCATTGTCCCAAAATCTAAAGAGTTTATATCCACGCTTGCAAGCGAAGTGTTTAGCAAAAGCGGAATCAAACTCTTTGTAGATGTCATCGATGAAGTCTCGCTGCCTTCGTGCTTCCCCACGAAAGAATCCCGCAAAAAATACCAAGCCCAAGTCATATCTAAGCTAGACGCACCTTATGTGATTATTTTTCTTTTTGTCCAAGAGCACAAAATAGACATTGTCTCAAGTCCAAATTTGCACTATATCTCAAACGCTAAGGCAGACAATATCGCAACGCAATCAAACAACATAAACCCCTCCCAAGAATCACAAAAAAACACAAAAGAATTTCTTAGCCCAAAAACGCTAGATTCTATATTTTTTGATTATATGGCACCACTTTTGCCACACAAAGAGGAGGATTTCACGCCCAATCGCATTTCTGGCGTGATATTAAACGGCTATGCAGAAATTGCTGATAGAATTGCAGATGCGTATCAATTCAAGCTAGAAAACAACTTCCCACGCGATGAGGAGGGGGTTAGAAATTATGTGAAGTTTATCTTGTATGCGATGCTTTTTATTCTTTTGGGACTTTTTGCGTTTGCTTACCTGCCTAGAAAAACAAAATCTGCCTAAAAATAAAGCAAAATCTAAAAACACCAAAATCCCAAAGACAAATATGAAAGGACAAATATGCCAAACCCGATAGATTCTACAAACAACACTTCTAATAAGACGACACAGCAAGCACACGCGACAAAATCTAAAAAACACACAACATCTAAAAAGCCCACAAATTTCTGGCCCTACGGAATCTTGCTAGTGATTTTGCTAGGTGTGGTGCTTATTAGTGTGTCTATCCGCATTTCCGTGCAAAATCCCGTTGTCGATGATGTGCCGTTTTTTATCAAGCACGATGATATGGATTTAGCGATAAATGACTTGCTAGAATCAACGAAAGCGTTAGAGGGGGATTTTGACTTTTTTTTGCAGGCAAATGCCACCCCTACAAATGATGAATCCCTGCGCCCATACTCGCCCTATATGCGCCCACCTCATAGGGACAAATCCGCTAATAACCCATCAACTACCCTGCATACAAAGTCATTAAACACGATATTTTTGCGCGTGGTTAGCAAAAAAGCAATGCCACAGGATTTGCACATAGAGGCGTTTATCCAAAAAATTGGCAAACTTGATGAACAAGAGATTTTTATCTACAATCCTAACGATAACTCTTATACCTCTGCTAAACCTAGCAAAAAAGGCGCGCAAATCGCCATCGGCAAGCTAACAAAGCAACACGCGCAAGATACACAGCCCAAAACCTCAAACAATACAAAAGAATCAAAAGAAGTAGATTTTATCTATGCTAGCCCGTTTTTTATGCTAGAGCTAGAGGGGAGATGGATAGTATCGTTGCAAATAAGCGACAAACGCGCTAAACAACATAGTAACGAACAAAATGGCGATGAGCCTAGCAAAATCGTGGTGCTTGAAAAGGAATTTTTTGCCCTGCCAAATATGAATGAAAATGCAAAATAAAATCAAAGCAACTAAGTCGCCCTAAAATTTTTCATAAATCAAAAATGACAAACAAGGCACAAAATTTAGATATAATAGGCCACTTTTTTGCGACATTGCGAAACATTTGGCAACTTGTCAAAACTTTGGCAACCTGCGCCTTAATCAAATAAAAGGACATAAATGGTAGAAGAACTCACAAAAGATGAAGTCAATACATTTTTTATCCAAGCATTTGGAGAAGAAAAAGCAAACATTGCTCAAAAAGCGTTTGAAGCTAGTTTTAACCTAAATTCTAGACGACTAAAACAACAAGTGATTGATGAGGTAAAACACGAAATCGTAAGCAAAGATTTACTCCAAGCTGAGTTTAAAGCCCATCAAGCACAAATGCGACAAGAAATGGCGGAGGTCAAAGCAGAATTAAAGCAAGATATTGCAGAAGTTAGGGCAGAATTAAAGCAAGATATTGCGGATTTGAGGTCGGAGGTCAAGCAAGAAATAGCAGAAGTAAAAGCAGAATTAAAGCAAGATATTGCAGATTTGAGGTCGGAGGTCAAGCAAGAAATTGTCGAAGTAAGGCAAGAAATAGCAGAAGTCAAGGCAGAATTAAAGCAAGATATTGCTGATTTGAGGTCGGAGGTCAAGCAAGAAATTGCAGAAGTCAAGCAAGAAGTATCAGGCGTCAAAGCAGAATTAAAACACGAAATCGCAGAGGTAAAAATAAATATCATAAAATGGGTTGTTGGCATTCAGGTAGCCACTGCTGGCGTGCTAATCGCTGTTATCAAGTTTTAATTTAAGGCGCATATAAAAATGATACGAACACTACAAAAACCAAAAAAACGAACTATGCCAAAACAAAAACCCATATCTACAAACCGACACAAACAATGCAAGATAATTTGCACTCACAATGCTTTTGCATTGCTTGAAGTGGTATTTGTGGTGCTGATTTTGGGGGTGGCATTTGGGATTTTGGGTAGATTTTATTACGCGAGGACACAAAGCCAAGAGTTGGTGAAAAATATTGAGCAAACACAACAAGAGCAAATATTAACCGAGCTAGAATCCAAAATCTCTTCCAAATCCCATAAAATCATCGGCACAAATGGGGAGTTTTGCGAGGGGGCGATGTTTGAGAGCGCAAAACAGGGATTTAAAATATTTAAACCTCAAAACTGCGAGCAATAAGCAAGACAAGCACTAAGCAACAATACTTTGCGCATTGCCAATTTTTACAAACAACGATAAAAACACAAATGCTACGCTTGCCACTTTTGCAAATGCCACAGATTCCATATTTGCAAATCCCCTCTTTGAAAATCCATAAAACCACAAAACACCGAAGCCACACACGCAACAAAAACCCCCACAACGCACAAAAACACCCGCACAACAAATCCCAAAAACCTGCCACCAAAAACGCCTTTATTTTGCTTGATTTTGTGCTAGCGATAGGGATTTTATCCCTCATTGTCATAGTTCTTAGCCAAGCTACGCTTTATTTTCAGCGACACAGCCTTAGCAAATCCACCAAGCAACTAAAAGATTTAGAAGCAAATAATGCCATCGATATAGTGCGAAATCTAGTCGAGTTAGAATCTAGCATAGATTTTAGTCATCACACGCTAAGGCTTCCTAGTCATACTATTAGGCTAGATTCTAGCAATCTTTTGCTTGATGATAGCCCTATATTGCGCGGGGTAAGCAGGTTTTCTATCACTACGGCAAATAATGATAGTTTTAGCATTTTGCTATGCTTTTTTGAAAATGCCACAAAACAGACCTGCATAAATAGAGCAGGATTTTTATCCAAAACAGCGAGCAATACAAATCGCATAAATCAAAACCAAACTTCAAACCAAAAAACTTCAAATCCCATTTTGCCCCCCGCAAATACACAAAATCTTACAAACCAACATAGCAGATGAAAGCACATATCCACGCCCAAAAACAATCTAGCCACAATGCTTTTGGGCTTATTTATGCGGCAATGTTTTTAGTCATCGTTGGGCTATTTTTAGCGAGCATTCGCACTAGCAGTGGCATTAGCCTAGATAGGATTACAAACTCTCATTTAAGGTTTCAATCTAGCCTATATCTGCGCAGTTTGGAGGATATTGCGCTTATTTGTGCCAACAAGCCAAATTTTCATCAAGGGCGATTTGATTTTGGCAATGGGTATGTGGGGGGATTTGCCTTGCAAACGCAACATATAGGGGCAAATACACAGACAAAAGCATATCTCTATGTCGAGGCAAAAAATCTACGCACAGGGCAAATCCTGCGCAGCACAAAAAAAATCTACTTGCCAAGCACAAATGCGACCAACGAAAATGCAATAAAATAACTAAAATCAAATACGACAAAGCGATATTCACAAAATCCACCAAAATCATACAAATGCCATAAAAACACACAGATTTTATACAAAACAAAATGTGATTTTAGAAATAAATCCTCTATTTTGCCTAAAATCATATAAATAATAAACAAAAATAATATTTCTAAATAGATAAAATTTTGCTTTTAATCGCAAAAATATAAGATACAATATAGTTTTTTTTAAACCTAAAATCTTGCATAAAAAATGCAAGAATGAGTAAAAATGCTTATATAATCTTACGCAAGGACATATAATGAAACACATAATGCAAACCGCACAACAAACAAAGGCAACAACAATAATGCCCAAAGATTTTTTGGCTAATAAACCAACAATCCCAAAGCAAAAAAATCGCATTCAAAAACAAATGCTTAAACTAGCCTGTGTAGCAGTGATAGCATTCTCCACATATCTAAACGCAAACACACAAACACAAAATCTACAAGAAGCACTAGAGCCTGATAAAAAAACCACAAAAGATTCTAGCAGGCTTGGAATCTGTGGCAAAAAAGATTTGCTAGACAACATAAGGACTAATATCAAAAATAACCTTATGCAGCTAAAAGTAGCCCATCTGCTAGAAAATGGCTACGCACCTTTGCCAAGCGGAGATGAGCTAAAAATCAAACGACTAAAAGCCACAAAAATGGGCTGTGAGCTACATAGCTACGCTGAAGTAGCACAATGCCTCCATAGCAAAATCAAAGATGAGAATCTAAAAGCAGAGTTTGGGACATTTGCCAAAAGGCTTCACAAAGCAAATATATCATTTGATATTGAAAAAATGGACATAATGCTTTGCTCGGTGCGGGGCATCACACTTGCATTTGATAGCGGGGACAAAGTCAAATACACCACAACAGACATAGGCTACATACCCAAAGTGTTTAATGACAAATCCTTAGAGCTAATCGCGTTTGGGCTAAAAGAGCAAACTTTTCATCTAAATTCTACCTTTGTCCCGCTAGCGAGTATGCTAGCAGATATAGATAGCTACTATAATGGCAAAGGGCTAGTGATAAATAATTCCCTAAAAGGTGGTTGCCCAAATGGTGCATATACTTTCACAATACATAAAGACAAATTATCAAAAGCGTATAATTGTGCTGGAGGGGTTTTTAAAAATGGTGTAGAAAAAGAAATCACAAAAGAAAAAATCAAAAATGAGGAAAAAGAAAATGTGATAATCGTGCATTATTCCCAAAGCAATGGCGTGCTGATAAAGAAAAAATACGCGCTTAGCAAATATATCGATGAGCAAGAATACAACGCCGTAGGACAAAATACCAATCTATATGCCAAAGCCTACCAAAAAGCTGTCCAAAAAGTCAAAGCTCCAACCCCAAATAAAGCACAAAAAGATTTGGAAAGATTTAAAGAGCAGGCATTAAGCGGGTTTGACCCGAGCAATGTCGCTCAAAATACGCTAGAAAAAGTCATCGATGAGGAATGGCAAGCCTACCAAGAAGTCCAAAGCTACAACACAGGCAAAACCAAAAAAGCCCCCGATAATGACACGCAAAAAAAGGCAAAATCCTACCAACAAAAAGAGGAAAAATACCAAAAACAGCTAGCCGAAATGATGAAAATCTCAAAAGAATGGAATGATAAAGTCCTAGACTACAAACAAAAACTAGAAGAAGAAACCAAAAAAGAATACCAAAAAATGCTAGAGTCCTACCAAAAGCCAAGACTAGACACAGAAGAGCAGATTTTAGCTTTTATCAAAAAAGAAAAAATTGAGCCTATTTATGAGAGCGTTGAAACGGCGGATTTAAAAATCATTGATGGGGAAGAGTTTTATACCAAGTGCGAGCCGATAGAGGAAACCTGCAATGCGAAATTTAAAACAGGCTGTAAAATCATCGGCAAAAAATGCGGTGTGGTGTGGAACAACAACCCTCCAAGAAAAGGCACAGGCAATGAGTATAAGACAACATACAAAGAGCTAATTGAAAAAAGCCACTACAAAGAAGCGATAAACGCCAAACTAGACACTCTAAAACCTGCGCAAGAATCTAAGCCAAAAGAAAAAGAATCAAACGAAAATGAAAAAGAATCTAAATCAAAAAAATCTAAAGATTCTAAAGAATCCACGCCCGCTACACAGGAGCAGATATTACAGCCCATAGATATTTTGAGATTTTAGATTTTGGTAGCTTTGGAGGGGATTTTGTAGGGAGTGTTGGGGGGTTTGGATTTTATGAGATTTTAGCTAGGCAAAATCAAAAGTTTAGCCCACTAGCCCACATAAGCAAGAATGCTTTTGCATAAATTTTAGACAAAAACTAGCCAACATCAAATCTAACCTTTGTGGTGTCTTTTGTGTGGTATTTTTTGCCTAAAAAGATTCCCAAAAATCCCCACACAAAGCTAATAAACCCTCCGCTTAAAAGCACCACGCTAATGCCTGTGCTAAATAGCGCACTCTCCACTTGTGCGCTCAAAGCATCTCCCCCGCGATATACCACCGTATCGATAAAACTTTTGACTTTGTATTTTTCATCGCTACTTAGCGGGACAAAAAGCATTTCTCTTGCGGGCTTTACTAACGCGTATTCGCCCAATCTGCGAATACACATTACAATGATAAATGGCAAAAACGCAGGGTGGGTAAAAGCTAGCACCACAAAGCCCACGCCCACCACAAACCCCACTATGCCTAGCAACGCGCTAAGGCTAAAAAAGCGAGCGATTTTGGCGGTAAGAAAGATTTGGATAAAGAGTGAGAGGCTTTGCACGATTAAATCAATATTTGCAAAGGCTACACTTCGCGCTTCAGGTGTGAGAAAAAGCTCTTTTATGATTCGCGTTTGCTCCATATAAAGAAAAGTCGAAACAGCTGTAAGCAATAGCACAAACACGCATATCGCAATCAAATAGCGCGACTTCACAATGAGTGAAAATCCTACAAATGGATTTTTCGCGCCGATTGTTTTGTCAAATCGCGCTAAAGATTTTAGCGATTCAAACCGCTTGAGTTCCGCAATCATCGCGTTTTTTAGCACAAGTGCTATGCCTAGTAAAATCATTGAGGCAAAGATAATGTTGCTTACGCCAATATGGTTGATAAAAAACTTCACGCTTGCAGAGCCAGCGATACTCCCTAGACTTGCCCCAGCAGCGATTATGCCAAAAAGCCTTTGGCTTGCTTCCTTGCTAAAAATATCGCTTAGCAAACTCCAAGCACTTGAAAATGCAAAAAGATTAAACACGCTAACCCACACATAAAACACCCGACAAAGCCATACAAACTCCGCGCTATCTTTGATGATAACCAACATAGCGACATAAAATATGAGCAAATTTAGCACAAAAAACACTAGCACAAAATCCATATAAAATCTACGCTTTATGCGCGTGCTAAGCCACATAAGCGCAAGAGCAGAGAGAATGCACGCCACAAAAGTCCCTAAAAATAGCCACTTTAGCCCATCATCTCCCCCGCTAAGTCCTAGCGCATCGCGCACAGGGCGAAGCAAAGAATACGAACTAAAAATCGCAAAAATAAAGGCAAATGATAGGGCTAAAATCTTAAACTCGCCTTGTCTTAGGCTAAAAAGTTTGTAAAGTGTTTTCATAAGATTTTTTATTTAAATCACGCAAAATGGAGCAAATACACCGCGATAAGCACTAGCACAATTCCCACAAAGCCAATGGGCTTTAGCCTTTGGGCAAAAAAATAATACCCCCCAACCACCGTGCCTAAAATCCCTATCGCCCCCCACAAAGTGTAAGCCACAGGGAGCTCCATACCCAAATCCAGCGCAAACGCCAAAAACAAAAACACGCTATCCACAAGCAATAACGCCAAAATCCCCCATTTTAGATTCTTAAAGCCATTTGATTTCGCTAGTGCGAGGTTTGCAAACACATCTAGCAAGCCAGAGAGCGCGACTAATAAAAATGCTATCATTTGCGCCCCTCATTAAAATCTGCGTGAGAATCTAGGCGAGATTGCGTGCTAGAATCTAAGATAGAATCCACGCCAAAATCCGCCACAGATTTAGATTCTGATTTCGTGCTAGATTTTAGGCTAGATTTTTGCGGTGATTCCTCACTATGCTCTTCGCCTAAAATTATGCAAATAATCCCTACAAAACCTATCACAATCCCAAAATACTGCTCCGTGCTTAAAACAGGGTCAAAAAACACAAAGCTCACAAGCAGCACGCCAATCCCGCCTATGATTTCCCAAGTGGCATAAGCCACGCCTACGGCGATTTGGCGTAGCGTAAGGGACATAAGGAAGTATGAGAGATTCATTAGCGCGATTAAAATGGCTTTGCCTAAAATAGGATTTGCTTCAAAGACTTTTAGCAGGCTAAGTCCGCAGATTTCTAAGCCAATGGCGGCAAAAAGCATTATCCACGCATTTGTGCGAGAGAGTTTTAGCATCGTTTTTCTTTTTTACACTTTTTTAGATTTTGCTACTTTTTTGCTACTTTTTTCTACCATACCCAATTTAGATTTTGCATAAATTTAGATTTTGACAAATTAAATTTTGCATTTCTAAAATTTGTGGCGTGATTTTATCAATCATTAGAAAATCTACCCCTGCTTCACAAAAGCACAAAATCTACACTTTGATACGCCACCTAAATCATTTAAAACCACTTAAATAACGGCTCATTGGTATCTAGCGCGTTTAGTGCTTCTCTATCTACATTATCTAGCGCAAAATCAAAAATATCGATATTTTCTTTCATTCGCTCGATTTTAGAGGTTTTTGGTATGACAATAATATCTTGCTCTACCAAAAATCTAAGCGCGATTTGGGCTGGCGTCTTGCTATGTTTTTTGCCGATTTCTGCAAGTGTAGGATTTGCAAAAAAGTCATTTTTACCATTAGCAAAAGGACTCCACGCCTCTAGCTTTGTCCCATAGCTTTTCATCGTTTCTCTTAGCGGTTTTTGCTGATAAAAAATATGCGTTTCCATTTGATTTAGCACAGGGATTATCTCGCATTTTTTGATGAAATTTTCATAATTTTGCACATCAAAATTTGAAATCCCAAGAGATTTGATTTTGCCTTCTTTGTGGAGTGTTTCCATCGCCCTATACATAGCGAGTGATTGAGGATAGTTTTTGTGCAAAAGTAGCAAATCCACATAATCAATTTGGAGTTTTTTTAGCGAAGCAAGTGTGGATTTTAGGGTCTCATCATAACTCATATCGCTTGATAATTTCGTAGTGATAAATAGCTCATTGCGTTTGATTTTGCCACCTTTTAGCGCAGTTTTGATAGCGTTGCCTACTTCTAGCTCATTGCCATACATTTGCGCGGTGTCGATTAGTCGGTAGCCCACTTCTAGCGCGTTTTCTACGGCTTTTTGGCATTGTCCCCCTCCCATACGAGAAGTGCCAAACCCCACAAGCGGGATTTTGATTCCGTTATTTAGCGTAGTGGTTTGTAAGGTAGGTTTTAAATCGCCTTGCGAGGATTTTTTGGCATAAGCTAGATTTGAAAATGCTAGAGGTGGCAGGGCTAATCCTAGTGCTAGGCTAGCAGAAGTTTTGATAAATTCTCTGCGAGAATGTGCTTTGGCATTTGGTTGGTTTGGTTTCATCGTAGTTTCCTTGCGTGATTTCTTTGAAAGTAGAATTTGTATTTTATAAATGCAAGCATTTAAGTCTTGGATTTTAGTCAATTTTTGCAAATAGATTTTAAGCACGAACATTATAAATTGTCTGTGCTTCATAAATTGCCTGCGCTTTTATAAACTACCTGCACTTCATTGGTTTTTTTGGGTGTTTTTGGGCGTTTTTTGGGTGTTTTTTGGCGTTTGTTTGTATGTGGCTTTGTGTCTAGCTTCAAAATCTAGCAAGATTTTCTTTTTTTCACACCCGCTAGCATAGCCTACCAAATCCCCATTTGCGCCTATGACACGATGACAGGGGATAAGGATTGAGATAGGATTTTGCCCTATTGCGCCACCTATGGCTTGGGCAGAGATTTTTGGCATTTGTTTAAGTGTGGCGATTTTTGTGGCTAGTGTGCCATAAGTAGTCGTGCTTGCATAAGGGATTTTTAGCAGTTCTTGCCACACGCTTAGCCTAAAACTAGAGCCTTTTAGCACAATCGGGGGCAAAGGTGGCAACCCCTCCCCTGCAAAATACAAATCTAGCCATTCTTTTGTTTGCTTGAAAATATCCCATTCTTTGTCATATTTGCCCTCTTTTTTCCCCTCTTTTTGCCCATCTTTTTTTCCATCTTGGCAAACTTCGCATTGCGATAAATCAATATTCGCGCTCTTTATTTTTTTGTTATATTTTTGTAGATTTTGTGAGTGATTTTGTGGGATATTTTCTAGCTGATTTTCAAAATAGATTCCGCTTAAAAATTGTGGATTTTTGGTTGATATTTTTGTATGGCACAAAAATACGCTAGATTCTCCAAAATCTGCTAAATCTTTGGGGCTAAGCATAACGATTTTGCCTAGTCTTGCAAAATCTTTTGGCGGAGTATAAAAACTCATCATATACTTCAAAATCTATGCCCTTTTTTAGTCGCAAACTTAGCTCAAACTTAACGAAAATGTTGAAAATCTAGCAAAATCTTATATGTTTTCATTGCCTTTTGTCTCATTGCTTGCTTGGCGTGAATCGTTTTTAAACCATTGCAAAAGCCCCTGACAAGAGCGCATACCAAAAAGCATAACAAGCCACGAAACATAAATCCAAACCATAAGAAAAAGAATGATTGAGACAGAGCCATAAAGCGTGGTGTAGGTTTTGTTGTAAGTGATATAAAATACAAATAGATTTTTTAGCGCAAACCACACGGTGCCAGAGGCAAAAGAGCTAAAAAATAGCGTTCGTTTATGCAGTGGTTTATTTGCCGAGATGCGAAACAAAATCAAAAACAGCACGCAAGTCGCAAGCCACGAAAACAAATCGCTAAAAAAGAGCGATTTCCCTCCCTGCATAAATATCCCCTGCGCACTCGCGCTAAAATAAAATATCACCACGCTACCCAAAGGAAATAGCGTAATCATCGTCCAATACATTATCAGCGAATCAAAAAATTTGCGTGGCTTAGAATCAAACATTTTAGAAGTGATATATTCATAGTTGCGAAAAAAAAGTAGCGAAGTGATAAACACGCTTACTACGCCTACCACTCCCATTTTTGAGCCATTTTCTAAAAATGTATTCATAAATTTAATCACAATTTCAGCATTTGCAGGCAAAATATTTGAAATGATAAGGTGCTGAATATCGCTGATTTTGTCTTGGAAATGTGAAAATGCAAGCAGGACAGAAAAAGTGATAAAGAGCATAGGGATAAGCGCAAAAATCGTATAAAAACTAAGCGAAGAGGCATAATAAAACATTTCTTCTTTGTAAGTCAAAAAATGATAAACATCGTTTAAGATTTTAAAAATATTGTTTTTTATGGAATTTATAAACGCGATTAGGTTTTTGATAGGCAGGTAAATACTAGCAAATGCCTTGTGAAAGTGGCTTTGTGGTTTTTTTTCGTTTGGTTGTGTCATTTTACACCCCTTATTTTTTGGCACATTATACATTATTTAGCCCTTTTATTTGTTAGAGTTTTTGTGCGTGTGGCGTTGATTTTGGTGTTTTTTTGTTGCGTGCGTTTTTTATGTTTGTGGATTTTTGAGGGGGTTGCTTTGGGATTTTTGGGATATGGATTTTGCAAATGCAGATTTTGGGAATGTAGTTTTTGCAAAGGTTGATTTTGCAAATCATTGATTTTAGAATGGATTTTGACATAGATTTTCGCGCTCCCTAGCTCCACCTCGATAATTCTAGCAAGATATAATCCATACTTTTTTATATCCTCATCACTATCTAGCACAAACACCCGCGCACCTTGCAATACATTGTTTGCAAGATTTGTTTTTGTGTTAGATTTCGCTACATTATCATTTTGACTAGATTTTGCGTCATTAGATTTTGGGTTAGATTCTACCACGCCGATTGCGGGGTATCGCTCATCAATGATTCTAATGCAAATTTCCTCATTTGCTCTTAGCATTTTTAGCGCGCTTCTAGCGTATTTTCTATCTTTAAAACCCATTTCACATTTTGTGATTTTTCTCTCTGCGTCATTTAGCAGTGGCGTAGCCACAGCGATAGAATCTAAAACAAAATTGATATGCCTTGTGAAATCTTGCGTGATTTTTTGCGTATTTTTTGTGGCGATTTTTTGATTGATTTTGGGCGTGATTTTAGTCGTGGCATTTGCACAATCTAGCGCAAAATCTAGCACCCCGCCATAGCTTTGTAACAATAGCTTTATAAGCCTATGGGCTAAAATATCGCTATACCTACGGATAGGCGAAGTAAAATGACTATACGCCTCAAACCCTAGCCCAAAATGCGCTTCCTTGCTAGGCGCGTATCTTGCTTCTTGCTGGGCTTTGATGATTAGCTTGTCGATATATTCTCTATCGTTTAGATTTTGTTGCTGGGATTGCAAAGCAGAGATTTGCTCATAGATTGTGCCTTGCTTTTTTATCTCATACCCAAGCAATGCTAGCTCGGCAAAAAGCGCGTGTAGCCTATCTTTTGTCGGAGGATTATGCACACGGTAGATTCCCCTGCCTTCAAGTGTATTATCTAGGATTTTTGCCACTGCTACATTTGCTAGTAGCATAGCTTCTTGTATTAGGTTATGGGAGCGCGTGGGATAAATCTCTTTTATGGATTTTATTTCGTTATTTTTATCCAATATCATCTTGCGCTCTTTGGTAAAAAAATCAAATCCATTTTGTAATCGCTCTTTTTTTAACCCCTGTGCCAATTCACTAAAATCTAAAATCCATTTGGGATTTTTAAGCGATTTTAGCGGGGCAAAAATGGATTTTAGATTAGATTTTTGGCTAGATTTGGTGGTAGATTTTGTGATATTTTTTGAGGGATTTTGTGGTGTGTTTTTGCTAGATTCTAGCGCGTCTAAAAGCGTGTCGATATATTCATAGCTTACATTTGCTTTTGGCTGTATGATTGCTTCATAGATTTTGCACGATTTTGGTTTATGGGGTTGTAGTTGTTTTGATTTTGTTTGGCAAGATATTGCATTTTTGGGATTTTTTGCACGCCCAAACTCTATCTCACACACCATAGCTAGCTTTGTCTCATCTGCTTTTAGAGAGCATAGATTCTCACTTAGCTCTTGGGGTAGCATAGGGTAGCATTTGTGCGGAAAATACAAACTAAAACTGCGAGATTTTGCCTCCATATCAAGCGCGGTTTTTGGCAGGACATACTCACTCACATCAGCAATCCCCACATACAAAACACCCTTTTTCTCATCATAAAAAATCACATCATCATAATCCTTTGCATCGCTTGGGTCAATGCTAATAAAATCTAGCCCCCTTAAATCCACTCGATTTTTATACAAACTAGGCTCAACCCTATCCCCAAAACTCCGTGCCAACCCCCTGCATTCCGCGCTAAAATCCTCTTCCCTGCCGTGCAAAAACAATGCGATTTTTTCATCGATATGCGCATCTTCTAGCACGCCCAAAATCTTATGTATTTGTGGTTTTTTGTGATTGTCTTTGTGCGCATTTTCATAGCTAAGCACACAATGAAATGGCAACTGCGATAAAGATTTTTGCGAAAAAGGTAGGGGATAGATTTCGCCATTTTTTAAATCAATGCCGATGATTTTGTCTTGGTGTTTTTCTAGATACACAAGCCGTTTTTGATTGTGGCTAAAATCGCTAGATAAAACCTTTATGATTCGCACATATTCTTTGCCCCTCTTTCCTACCAAAAGGGCTAAAACAATGTCATTATCACTTAGCATTTCTTGCAAATGCGTGGGGATATGTTGTCGCATTAGGGCTATATCATTGCGCTTTTTTGTAATATCTTGTAAAAAAATCAGTTGATTTTTGTGGGCAAGTTTGGGAGGGTTGGAGAGATTTTTTGTAGTATGTTTGGAGAGTTTTTTTTGCGAAATTTTTTGCGTTTTTTGGGTAGATTTTGGCGTGGTTTTATGCACGCAAAAAATTCCAAATGTAGGCATTAGCTTAAAAAAGTCGTTGGTAGATTTTGTGGGATTTTTAAACGATTTGTGGCTAGATTTTGTATTGTCTTGTATCGCTCCGCAGGATTTTATTTGCTCATAAAGATAGGCGTATTTTTTGGGAATCTGCTTTGTGCCAAAACAAAGGCTAATAAGAAATTCCTTCAATGTTTATCCCTTATTGCTTGGAGCATTAGCGAATAAATATGCGTGATTGTCTTGCTTTTGTCGTGCTGAAAATCTGTGGCGATATTTTTTGAAAAATCCATTTTCTTTGCCAAAATCTCGTGCTTTGCAAAATCCTCACACTTTGTAAAATCCCCCTGCTTTGTAAAATATTCTTTGTCATTTTTGCTAGCACTATTTCTCAAATCCTTGCTTGCAAAATCTTGTGAAATAAAAATCGCTAATGCCTCCGCAGCCTGCCACAAAAGCATATCTTTGCCATCTTTATATGTGAGATTGCATTTTTTGGCTAGGGCTAAAAATGGCGTTAGATTCTCCCCATACATCAAATCATACGCAAATTTTGCGCGTGAAAAAATATCTTGCAATACTTCTTTTTGCAATGGCAGATTTCCTTGCAAACTCGCACTTGTGGCGTTTATGACTAAATCAAAATGTGTGTTCATACTAGGTGTTGCACTAGATTTTGCACTATATTTTAGCATTGTCTCTAGCTCGCTAAAAACACAATACCTAATACCGCACGCATCATAAAAATCCCTCTTTTGGCTAGAGCGATTTGCCACTAGCACCTCTAGCCCAATCTCATCTAAAATACACGCCACAGCCTTAGCACTCCCGCCAGCCCCTAGCACTAGCGCGCTTTTAAAAGGCGTAGGATTTATGATTTTGTGCCTAAAATCTAGCATAGTATTTGTTAGGCTTGCTACAAACCCGCTCGCATCGGTGTTATACCCCTTTAGTTTGCCATTTTTCATTTTTACAAGCGTATTTACCGCGCCGATTTTTTGGGCTAGGCTATCTAGCTCATCGGCTTGCTTAAACGCATATTCTTTAAACGGAATCGTAACATTTGCCCCGCTAAGATTTAGGCTATAAAATTTCTCTTTTAGATTCTCGCCATTTTGGAGGCAAAATCTACCATACACAAATGGCAAATCAAGGCTACAAAGCGCGTAATTATGGATAAGAGGGGAGAGGGAATGTGAAATAGGATTTCCAAATACACAAAGATATTTCATTTTCTAAAATCTAGCCCAAATTAGGCATTATTCACTATCTTTTGATAGCAATCTAGCTGCGACATATCCGCCATTTTCTAGTCTAGCCCAGCCATTTGCCACGCTTAGCACCCGCACCCTCTCGCCTTTAAATATTGAGCCTACAAGTGTGGCGTCATTATCAGGTTTTTGCCGTATGTTTGCATTTACAGAGGCGATATAGATTTGGATTTGCGTGCTAAATCTGCTAGAGATTTCGCTCTCTTTTTGCAAAGTAAGCAGTTTGACACTTACCCAGCCACCATTATCAAGCTGTGCCCATTCATCATTGATTTTGATGACTTTGGTGCTCTCCCCGCTCGATAGCCTGCCAATCACAGGGGCATTCATATTTGGCTCTTTTCGCACATTTACCCTCGTAAGGGCATAATGTGTGATTCCCTGCGAAGTGCTTGTGTTGTTATTTGGCGTGTTTGTGGCGGTGTTTGTAGTAATATTTGCGGGCGTATTTGAAAATGTGTTTGTGGCGATATTTGTATCGGTAGTAAAATCATTAGTCGGTGGATTTTGGGCTGTGTGATTTTCGTGCAAATTGCGTTCTTGCGATAGATTATTTTGCGCTAGATTATGCTGATTTTGGCTATCTTGGGCTAGATTTTCTTGCAAAGACTTGGATAACTCATTTTGTGAAATCTCTTGTGATTGGCTAGTGGTGCTTTGGGTGAAATGGGCTTGACTTTCCTCTTTTGGATATTGATTTGGATTGCTATTTAGAAATATTTGCTTGATAGAGGCGAAAAATTCGCTTATGAAATTAGAATCCTCTTTGTTAGATTCTTTGCTACGCTCGCCATAAAATCCAGCATTATAATCCCTGCTAGAGTATTGATTATATCGTTCATTGCTTTTGATAAACATCACATAATACATCACTAGCCCTAGCACTAGCACCAAAAAAGGTAGCGTATATGCTTTAAAAAATGATTTCACGCTTTATCCTTTTTGGGCATTTGTTTTTTGCACATTTGTTTTTTTGGTAGTTGATTTTTAGCTGCTTGCTTTTGTGCGTCTTTTGTTGGGCTATTTTGGTTTATCAAATGTTTTAAAACAACGCTAGATTGGCTTTTTAGCGTGATAGTATCTTGCCTTGCTACTTCCCCTAGCACAAAGCCATTGCTTCCTTGCAAGATTTTATCCACGCTTGTTTGCTCCACACACGCGATAAGCCCCACACCCATATTAAACACCCTATACGCCTCTTTTAGCTCCACGCGCTCACAAAGCAGACTAAAAATCTCTTGGCTAGGGATAGAATCTATATTTATATTTGCACCTAGTCCGTTTGGCAAGGCACGAGGTAGATTCTCTAGTATGCCACCGCCTGTGATATGTGCTAGGGATTTTATTAGATTCTTTTTTTGTCTAAAAAATGGCACATAAATGCTTGTAGGCTCTAAAAGCGCGTCTATAAGAGGTTTTTTGATTGTTTTTGGATTTTTGCTATTTGTGTTAGAAGTTTGACGAAAATCTAGGGCAGAGATTTTTTTGTCAAAATCCATTTTTTCTACCTCAAAAAGCACTTTTCGTGCTAAAGAAAATCCATTTGAATGCAAGCCACTACTTGGAAACCCTACCAAAATATCGCCCTCTTTTACGCTTTTGATTCTCTCTAAATCCTCTCTCTCTGCAATCCCCACGCTAAACCCCGCCAAATCAAAATCCCCATTAGCATACATTGAGGGCATCTCTGCACTCTCCCCACCGATAAGCGCGCAATTAGCGATTTTGCACCCCTGCGCTATGCCTTTTATCACGCGCAATGCACTATGTTTATCAAGCCTCCCCGTAGCATAATAATCCAAAAAAAACAAAGGCACTCCAAAATTGCAAATCAAATCATTCACGCACATCGCCACCAAATCAATGCCGACAAAATCTAGCTTTTTTGATTCTATGGCAAGGCGGAGTTTTGTCCCCACGCCATCAGTAGAAGCTAGCAAAATAGGCTCTTTATACCCGCTAGGAAGCGCATACGCCCCTGCAAAAGAGCCGATAGAGCCCACCACATTATCATCAAAAGTGCTTTTTACCACAGATTTTAGCGAATCCACAAGCGCGTTTCCCTCATCGATATTTACGCCACTATCGCTGTATGTGAGTGTCTGGCTATGATTTGATTTGGATTTTTTAGAAAGTTTGGAATCTGTGTAAGTCAAGGTATATCCTTAAATCAAACGAGGTATCACGCATCAAAAAACTTTGTGAAAAAAAATGATAAATTTTGTAAATTTTATGTAAATTTAGACAAAACAAACTTGCGAGATTTTATCGCAGAATAAATAATTTATTGCTACATTGCCTAAAAATTGCGCAAAAAAGCCAAAAAAACAAGAAATCCATAAAATCTTGCTTAAAGTGTTTTGGTTTGTAGCTTTTTATCGCAAGATTTTAGTTGCTTTTTTGGCATAAAATTTGTTTATTTTGACTAATTTTTAATGCCCTAATGGATTTATTTAAGGAGCGTGTTTTGAGGCTATTTTTTGCTACTTTTTGCGTAAAGATGAATCATTTATGTTTTATGATTTTGTGGCTGTTTGTTGCTAGTTTGTTTTGTGGCTGTGCGGATAAATTTAGCCTAGATACATTCGCTACGGAGGAAAAAACGCGCTTTTTCGCGCTTATGGAGCAGGTATCAAGTGCTAGATATGCCCTAGCCAAAAAAGCCGATACAAAGACGCAAATGACGCTACTAAATCAAGCGTGTGAATACCGCTTAGGGCTAGCGTGCTGGATATATGCCTATGAGGAAAATAGCGATAAAAAGGCGTGGAATCACTCATTAGAGAGGGCAGCCCTCACGCTAAAAAACGCCTGCTTAGTAATGGCTACGGAAAAACCTAGCATAGCAAGCGGGCAATCTTGCGCTTTTTTAGGCATTATGCTATCTCAATACCCCCAAATGCAAGTGCATATCTGGGAGCTTATCGGACGAAATATCCAAATACAATGGCTATATCAAAAAGCCTGCGAAATGGGCGAGGGGTGGGGGTGCTACCGACTAGGCTATGATTTTTTGCAAAAAAATGATTTGCAAAACGCGCTAAAAATGGCAAATGAGGGGCTAAAAATGACGGCTTTGATGTGTGATAGAGGGGTGGGGTATTATTGCGCATTATCTGGGGTAATCTACCAATACCCACTGCCAAACTTCGTCCCAAGCGAGGAAGTGCGACAAGAAAAAATGCGCTATTTTTGGGAAAAAGGCTGTCTAAAAAAAGACGGGGATTCTTGTATCTATCTATCAAATCTAAATAATGGCGAATATAAAAACGCGTATTATCTAAACAAAGATTTGCCAAATAAGGCGTTGCAAGAGAGCGGATTTGTCCCACCAAAATCTAAAAAAATCAAAAGTTTTAGCGATGAGCTAGATTATTCTAAAATCATTGATTCTACAAAAAAAGCTAGCAAAGGGCATAAAGATAATAACCAAACAAAAACAGAATCTACAAAAAATGCTAATACACAAAATAAAGAGCAAAATAAAGAACAAAGCAAGGAAAAAACTAATAAAGAATCTAGCCCAAAATCTAAACCAAAAAGCACAAAATCTAGCCCCATAAATGAGCCTAGCACAAACCAAACTCCACAAAATAAGCCAAACCAAAATCTACCACAAAATCAAACTCTGCAAAATCGCCAAAATCAAGCCACACAAAACCAAGCCACAAAAAATCAACCAAGCAAGCAAAAACCAAAAATCGAATCGATTGATATAGGTTCTGCGCTAGATTCTAGCACGCTAGAAACAAAAAATCCTAGTAGCCAAAATCAAGCCCCACAGGAAAATCTTGTGCCACAGCAAGATTTTGTGCCACAGGATTTTGCAGATTTTGCAGAGCCAAATTTAAACAAAACAAATTTAGAATCTTTAGAATCTGTGATTAAATAAACTTTTTATCACAGATTCTTTGCGAAACAAAAACTTTACAAAACAAAATCTTTTGCAAATCTTATGGGTGTTTTTTGTGGTGCTTGTGCTTTTTGTGTGGCTTATGGTGTGCGTGGGATTTATGTGGCTTTTCTTTTGTAGTGATACGCACGCCTTCACTCACACAACCGCTAAAACAACTCCCAATCCCAACCCCAAGAACCCCCCAAATAATGATAGACAAAACACCAAGCCCAAATCCACGCATACTACCTAAATCGTTTAGCATTTTCACTCCTTATGTTTTTTGTAAGCCCTTCTAGCGTTTTGTCAATTAGCCTATCAAGCCCTTTTTGCGCTGAATCTAACTGCGCTTTTTGCGCTTCTATCATCTTTGCATACAGCGCGTTAAACTCCCGCGATAGAGCATTTTTATCGCCATTTTCTAGCGCGGTGGCAAGTCGCATAGAATCCTGCCTTGCGCGTGGCGTGAAATTATCCGCTGTATTGCCCCCAAAGGACACAATCCTATCGATTCGCCCATAGAGATTGCTCTGTTGCGTTAGTTCGCTAAACTGCTCGTCCAAAAACGCGCTATCTTGCATTTTTTCAAGCAACTTTGCCCCGCCACTTGCGCCCTTTTTTGCTGATTGATTCACGCTTTGGATTCGCGCTTGTAACGCCGCATTATACGCTTCTGCTATCGCTTCGCGCAGTTTTGCCCTATTTGCTTGGCTAGGATTTTGCAGATATGCCTTTTGTGCGTCATTGATAAGCGCGTTAAACTTGCGCTCACGCACCCTAGATTCTGGATTTACAGGCACAAACTCCGCGCCCACATTGATAAAATTTGCGATGATTTCAGCCAAAATCTCATCTTTGCTTAGATTTTGCGCACTTTTGCTTTGCGCTCCATTTGGACTAAGCGCGAATCGCTCACTACTGAAACGCTCAAAACTAGCCTTTATACGCTCTTCACGCAAATCCTGCGTCTCTTTGATATGCACTCGTTGCTCCTCCAAAAACGCCTCATAATACGCGCTTAACGCCTCTTTCAACGCCTTTTCATTGTGCGCGTTTTTGTTTTGATTATACGCATTTATCGCCTTTGCCACGATTTCGCGCTCATTGCCTTTGTTGTTATCGGTTTCCAAATTCATAAAGGGCGGATTTTTGCCCCGTTTTACGCCATTTAGCCACGCGCTGATATTTTTCTCGCGCTCTTTTTCGCGGGTGGCAAGTTTTTCTTTTTTCTGCGCGATTACGGCATCATAGCTTGCATTTAGCGAATCCATCAGATTTTGCTTATTTGCCTCGCTAGGATTTCGTTTATATTGCGCGATTGCCTTTTTGGTGGATTCACTTAGTGGCGGATGCTCACTCTCTGCCTTTGCGCCAAAAGCCACGCCAAAGATTCCTAAAAAGCAAAATCCAACGAAACATATTTGTTTTACACATTTTTGCATTGTCGCTCCTTTTTTGCGTAATTTTGCAAACTAAAAATTTGCAAACTAAAAAAGCGCAACTATAAAACAACAATGTGAAATAAACATAAAAAATGTCAATTAAGTGTGAATATTTAGCATAATTATTCAAGCATATCAAAATCTTTGTCGTAATCTTTGGTAGTGATTTCTAAAAGCCTTAAAAGCGTGTGAAATACGAAATCGTGTGAGTAGGGATTGTCTTTTTTAGAAGCTAGATTTTGTGATATGTGGCTTTTTTGCTTAAACCACAGCATAGATGGAATCTGCTTTTGCACTTCTGGGGCAAGGAAGTATGGGAATCCTCCGTGCATATAGTTCCTATATTCGCCTAGTGATTCTCCGTGGTCGCTCACATACCACAAAGACGCGTTTTTTAGCCTACTTTTTTCTAGCATAGCAATGATAGAATCTAGCACAAAATCGCTGTAAATTAGCGAATTATCATAGGCATTATAAATATGTGAAATCTCACATTGACTTAGCTCATTATTGTCGCACACAGGGGAAAATCTCTCAAACTCTTTTGGATAGCGCAAATCATATCTTGCCCCGTGGCTACCTTGCAAATGCACGACTAGCAAGGTGTTGTTTGCATTATTTTTGGTGTTAAAATCTTTGCTAGCGTTGCTGATGATAGATTCTATCATTTCTAGCATATCGCCATCAAATTGCCCATTTTTGTTGAAATAAATCACTTTGTCTGTATCCAAACGATTGCAAATCCCACCTATGCACTCTCCGCCATTATTGCTTAGAAAATACACTTTATACCCCGCTTTTTTTGCCACATCTAGCAGAGAATCACTATAAAAGCTTAGATTTCTATTCGTGTAGGATTGGCGTGGATAGTGGCTAAGCATACAGGGCACAGAAATAGCCGTAATCACGCCACAAGAAGTAAAATCTCTAAAATAAATTAGATTTTCTCTTTTGCTTGTATATGGATTTGTCTGCCTTTCATATCCATTTAGTTGGAAATTTGCCGCTCTAGCGGATTCGCCGATGACAAGGACAAAGATTTTATTTTTTGCATTTGTGCTAGCATCTTGTCCTAAAAATGTGTAGTGGCTAGGAAGCTGTATCTTATCGGTAGCAAAATCTATGCTAGCGCGAATGGGCGCAAAAGGGTTTATCACAAAAAGCAATCGTTTCTCTTTAAAAACCTCGATGATTTTAGAGCCTTGCGCAAAAATATAGCGCGATTAGTAGCATAGCTAGGCTTAGCAAAATCGATATTTTGCTTACCATTTCTGCTTTGAATGATTGAAAAAATGTTAGATTTTGTCGCGTGAAATAATGCAAAATGGCTAGCACAAAAAGGGGCGATAACACAAAAACGACTAAATGCGCAAAAAAACTTAGACTCATAAAATCGCTTGCTTCACGCCAATTTGTCTGCAACAACGAATCAATAATCGCAGGCGAAAAACTAATATGCAAAGAATCTAAAAAATAGCTACAAACCCCCGCTATGACAAACAAAAAGCCTAAAAAGATTTTGGCATAAGCGCGAAAAATAAGCACTTCGCACATAAACCAAAGTAGCAAAAATGTCGCTACAAAAATGCTAGATTTTAATAAAAAATTTGCCCTAAAATCAATCGTTTTAGAATATAGCGCAAAATCAGCACTAGATTTTGCAAAAATCTGTGATTTTGGCACATCATCGCTAGATTTTATAGGATTTTTAAGGGGGGGGGGACAGCTTTTAGCTGATTTTGGGTTGTTTGGGATAAATGTTTATTTGTGGTGGTGGCATTTTGTGCTTGGATATGGGTAGGATTTGCGTAATTTGTGTAATCGTTGATTTTGTGCCAAAACTCACCATTATAAAGCCAAATCCACACAAACACGCTAAACCCTAGCAAACAATGATAATTCCCACATATTTTGCCAAACTTTTGCCAAACACTCTTTTGCCAAACACTGCGTTGCAAAAATCTAGCCACGCCACCCACGCGCAAAAAACGCTTCACAACACGCAAAAATCTATCAAACAACATCTAGCCTAAATGATTTTTTGATTATTCTTCGATATAGTTTTTTAGCTTGCGCCCTACTTTTGGGTGTTTTAGCTTTTTTATCGCGCTAGATTCGATTTGTCGCACGCGCTCACGCGTTACATTTAGCTCTTTGCCGATTTCTTCTAGCGTCCTATCACTCTCATCATCTAGTAGTCCAAATCGCATTCTTATCACTGAGCGTTCGCGCTCATTTAGTTGATTTAGCACATCATCGATTTGCTTTCTTAAATCATCTTTTAGGATATTATCCACCGCGCTAATAGTGCTTCTATCCTCCACAAAATCCCCAAACTTCCCATCATCATCATTGCCTATAGGTGCTTCTAGGCTTACGGGTTCTTTGGTGATTTTGATGACATTTTTGACTTTATCCACAGGTAACCCCACTTCTTTTGCGATATATTCTGTATCAGGCTCTTTGCCGTGCTCTTGGGTATATTTGCGGATAATCTTGTGGATTCTATTGATAGTTTCAATCATATGGATTGGGATTCTTATCGTGCGTGCTTGGTCAGCGATAGCGCGTGAAATCGCCTGCCTTATCCACCAAGTCGCATAAGTAGAGAATTTGAAATTTTTTTGGTATTCAAATTTATCCACCGCTTTCATAAGCCCGATATTTCCCTCTTGGATTAAATCCAAAAACGGCAAGCCACGATTTGTGTAGCGTTTGGCGATACTTACCACAAGTCGCAGATTAGATTTTGCCATTTTTGTTTTTGCTTTGTCGCTTATGGTTTTGCCTCGCTTGATTTGCTCTAAAATCTCTTTTAGTTTCTCTGGCTCTAGGTTAAACCCCTGCTTGCTTGCCTCTTTTGTCTGAAATAGCTTTTTTAGCTCCATATATACGCTTAGCATCGTGGCTTCGGGCAATGCGTTTAGTATGTCATCTCTGCTCATATTGGTGATATTGCTTAGGATTTTTTTATGATTTTCTACAAGCATATCATTAAAAAGCGGGAGTTTGTATTCAAGTCTTTTTAGCTCTCTCTCAAACCCATCGCCACTTTTTAGGCTATTTTCCATCGCTTTTACGATTTCATTTATTAGCTTACTTGTAGGTCCCAAATCAAGCAATTTATCTTTTAGCAACTCTTTTTTGTGTGCCAAAGTCAAAATACACATCAGCTCATCTTCGGGGATTTCTTCGTGTCTTGGCTCTTTTGTCTTGGCAGGCTTTTTTGTTGTCTTGGTGGATTTGCTAGATTTGGATTCTTTAGATTCCTCTTTGCTAGCGACACTAGTCGCGCTAGTAGAAGCACCAGCATCGATAGAGGCTTGCTCGGGCATAGATTCTAGCACTTTTAGCCATTCTTTTTTTGCTTTATCTAATGCCTTAAAACTTTGGATAACTTTTTCGATACGCTTTTTATCTCGTTTGGTTACGGGGCGTTTATTTTCATCTATATCTTCATATTCGCCCTCTTCTGCGCTGTCATCTTCATATTCCCCATCGCTACTATCCTCATCATCATCAAAACTTTTAAAAAGCTCTTTTACTCGCCTCTCTCGGTTGATAAGCGCGTCTTTGTAGTCGTAAATAAAATCTATGAGATAAGGCACAGAGCAAATCGCATCAAGGATAATATTTTCCCCAAACTCAATCTGCTTGCTTAGCTCTACTTCCTCTTCTTTGGTGAGTAGCTCGATTTGCCCCATTTCGCGCAGATACATTCGCACAGGGCTATCACTCCTACTCCATTCAAGCAATTCCTTATCTTTCATAAAATCAAATTCGCTATCTAGCTCGTTGTTGATAAAATCCTCCCTCTCCTGCCTAGATTTTTCCTCATCTTTGATATTTAGCGTCTTTGCAAGCTCAGAAGAGCTCAAAAGCGCGCATTTATACTTTTTGGCAAGTTCATTTACTTTTTTGACTTGGGCTTGGTTTGGTAGTTTTTTTAGAATCTGTGCTATGGCTTCATAAGACACCATTTTAGATTCTGCGGTTTTAAACAACTTTTCTAACTCTTGTGCAGTGGTAAGTTTTGCGCTTGACATTATGTCCCTTTGTGGATTTGATATAGTTTGCTTGCATTAAGCATCAAATAATGGCTACAAAGCCAAAACCTCATAAAGAATCACCTCTAAACTATCGGCTAGTTTCTAAAATTTTTAGTAATTTTTGTATATTTGTTTTGCTTGCATTATGCGTGTGAATTGCGTGAATTGTGTCAAACCTTGTGTGAGGCTACGCATTTGTGCGGATTTGTGCTGTGTGGAGTGGTGCGAAGCTAGGCAAACGCTTACAAACAAAGCACTCAAAAGCACTCCCATAAGCAAATTTTAAGCCCTAAAACCAAACAATAAAATCTAATAAAATCCCTAATAAAATCTATGGTAAAAATCCTTGCTAAGTCGTAGCTAAAACGCTAATCAAAAACACAATGCAATACAAGTAAAATAAATGTAAGTAAAAAACGCTATATCGCATTTCACACAAGAACATTTTACGCAAGAAAAAGTAGCAATCCCCTCCAACAAAAGATGAAAAAAAGCGAAAAATCCTAATCTCGTAGCTGTTTTTGGCATTTTTCGCAGATGACAAAAAGTCGCATATCGTGGCTTACTAGCTTTGCTTTTAGGGCATTTACCACTGCGACTTGTCGATGCTCGATTTCATTATCTACAAACTCCTCAATCGCCCCGCAATGCAAGCAAATAATATGGTCGTGGTGTTCTTTTGCAGCGATTTCATATCGTTTGCCACCTTTATCTGGCTCGATTGAAGTTACAAATCGCTCTTTTTCTAAAAATCCTAAGATTCTATACACAGAAGAAATGCTCGTATTTTTATCACGCAAACGCAAATTATTCGCAATTTCTTCAGGGGTTAAGTGCGTGCCACTTTTGTAAAGAACGGATATGATTTCTTCGCGTTGTTTGGAGTTTTTTAGTCCATCTTGCCTCACAAAAACTCGCAATCTCTCAAGGATAGCATCTAAAGTCTCAAGTCTGTTTTTCATTTTGACCTCCAAAATGAGAATATTAAAATTGGCAGAATTATAATACATTTTTAATAAATAAGAAACAAAATATGTGTTAAAATGCCTTTAGCGAAACAAAAGGCGTGGCAATTTGGTTTTTGGTTTGCAATATTATTTCAGTTTGAAAGGAGTCTTGCTATGTTTGGTTCTTCTAATGAAACAAAAATCGCATTACAAAAGCAAGTGGCAGAAAATCAAGCCCTAAAAGCAGAAGTGGAGCATTACAAAAAAATCGCTTCCTTTGGATTTGATGAAGCATTAGTAGGTGTAAAAAACGGCGAAGCGGTTTTTTTAAACTCCGCAGCGCAAAATCTAGGCAATCTAGCTGAATTTATAAACGCGTTAGGTGGATTGCAAGCAGGGCAAGAAACCATATCTGTGGGTGGCAAAAACTTTGCGATAAAAAGTGAAATCATTGATGGTGTGCCTTTTTATCGCTTTGTAGATGCGGATTCTAAGCGTGATAAAGGCGATGGAGTGGATTTGCTAGCTACTTATCACAAAAGCCTAAAAGATGGAATCATAGGCGTGCAAACCGCGCTACAAAATATTTTGGAGCAATCCAAACAAATCCAAAAAGGCGCAGAGCACAACCAAGAAGAGCTAGAAGTCGTAGGCGAAGTAAGCCAAAAAGCTGAAGAAAGCATAAAAGAACTATATGAAAGTATGCAAAATGCGACAAATATCGCAAACTCACTCGCCCAAAGAAGCAACGAAATCACCAATGTCGTATCGCTAATCGATGATATTGCAGAGCAGACAAACCTACTCGCTCTAAATGCCGCTATCGAAGCTGCGCGCGCAGGTGAGCACGGACGCGGATTTGCCGTAGTCGCTGATGAAGTGCGAAAACTAGCAGAAAAAACCCAAAAAGCCACAAAAGAAATCGCCATAGTCGTAAAATCTATGCAGCAAGAAGCAAGCGATATTCAAACCACTACCGAAGAGACTTCTACATTTACTGCCGAAGTCAAAACCAATGTAGAGGAAATCTACACCAAAAGTAAGCAAGCAATCAACACGGTGGATTTAGCCAAAAACGCTTTGCGCTCGTGCAATAATGAAGTATTTTGCACGCTGGCTAAACTTGACCACACGGTGTTTAAAAACAACCTCTACGCCCTTGTATTTGGGCTAGCTGATAGCTTCAATCAAGTCCCGCATACAAACTGCCGACTAGGCAAGTGGTATTATGAAGGCGATGGCAAAGAGCATTTTGCAAATACTTTGGCATATAGGGATTTAGAGCCTTTCCACGCCCAAGTGCATACCCAAGCAAATAGCCTAGCAGAAGCCATAATGTCTAAGCAAAATCCACCAAAACACTTTATCGATGAAAAAGTGCTAGGAATGGAAAAAGGAAGCGAGGGCGTGATGTCTTGCCTAGATAAAATGCTACTAGAAAAAATGGATAATATCCACGAAGAGCGCAAAGAGCTACACAACACTAGAGCAAGCCTATCCAAAGATAATCCCACCCCTCCAAAACCCACCGAAACCTCCGCAGAGAATCCCAAACTAGCACCAAACATAGAGCCAAAAACAGAATCAAACGAGGACAAAGAAGCACAAGAAGCAAAGTAGCCAAAATCTAGGCTATTTTGTGGATTCTCTATGAGGGGAGTTTGCGCATTTTTAGCGATTTAGCCGTAGCGTGTGTAAAATATCATTTGCCATTTTTGCCACTTTGTAGAATCGATTTAGATTCTACAAAGCTAAGCAATCTTTATAAAATCTAAAATCCAAAACCAAAGAAGTCTCACAAAATGATAAAAAATGAAATGTTTAGAAAAGTAGTCCTATCTAGTTGCATTGTAGTTGGGCTTGTATTTGTCGTGTATCTTATCGCACTATATTTTGAGCTAAGGGCGGATTTGGACAAAGTGCGCCACTACTCTCCAAAAGTCGCTAGCCAAATCTATGACAGAAAAAACCGACTAATCGCCAATGTATTTGACACAGAATTTCGATTTTATGCGAAATTTGATGAGATTCCACCGCGAATGATTGAGGCGTTATTAGCCATTGAAGATACGCTTTTTTTTGAGCACGGCGGGATAAACTACGATGGCATTATCCGCGCAATGCTAAAAAATATCCGCACGGGACGGCTAGGCGAGGGGGGAAGCACCCTTACCCAACAAGTAGTCAAAAATATCATTTTGACAAGAGAGCGCACCATAAGCCGTAAAATCAAAGAAGCCCTGCTAACCGTGCAAGTAGAAGAAATAATAAGCAAGGAACAGATTTTAGAGATTTATCTAAATGAAGTATTTTTAGGACACGGGTATTATGGTGTCAAAACCGCCGCGCTAGGCTATTTTAAAAAGACGCTAAACCAACTAACTTTAAAAGAAATTGCGATTTTGGTAGGATTGCCCCAATCCCCTAGCACTTATGACCCGACCAAAAATTTAGATTTAGCCCTTACGCGTGCAAATGACATTATCCGCAGAATGTATGATTTGGGCTGGATTTCCAAAGATTACCGCGATTCATCTCTAGCAGAAAAACCCATAGTCTATCATCAAACCCTTACCCAAAATGTAGCCCCCTATGTGACGGACTATGCCTTGCGTCAGCTTAGCTCCATAGAAGACATAAAAACAGGTGGTTACACCATAAAGCTCCACATTGATTTAGACTACCAAGAAATCGCCCAAAAAGCACTAAAAAACGGCTATACAGCCCTGCAAACAAGACAGCTAAAACTACTCCAAGCCCAAAAGCCCAAAAACGCAGAATCCGCCGTATTGATAAATGAAGAAGAGCTAACCGCAAATGACACGCTAAATGGCGCAGTAATCATCACAGACAACAAAACAGGCAAAATCCTAGCCCTAGTAGGCGGGGTAAATCACGAAAAAAGCCCGTATAATCGCGCCGTAGATGCCTATCGCCAAATGGGAAGTAGCATAAAGCCATTTATCTATCAAATCGCCTTTGACAAAGGCTACTCTACCGCTACAAAAGTCCCCGATGCAGCGCGTAGCTTCCAATCGTGGAATCCTAGAAATTCTGGCGGTAAATTTCAAGGAATGGTAACCCTCCAAGACGCCCTCACCCATTCGCGCAACCTAGCCACGATAAATGTAGCCCAACTCGTAGGCTTTGATAATATCTACAATGGCTTGCTAAATTTTGGTTTTAGCAACTTTAGCGCGGATATGACAATCGCTATCGGTAGCCTAAATGCCACGCCTATAATGGTGGCAAAGGAATATTCTATCTTTTCAAACTATGGCGTGCGAAATGAACCCGTGCTGATTGATAGTGTCATAGACCCGCAGGGCAATGTATTTTCTTATGACACGGCTTCTGAAACTATCATTTCACCTGAGCAGTCATTTCTCACAACCTCTGTCCTGCGCGAAGTGGTGCGCGCAGGCACAGGCAGACGCGCCGCAGTAGTAGGCATAGAGAGCGCGGGCAAGACGGGGACGACAAACAACAATGTAGATTTTTGGTTTTGTGGCTACACACCCGATGTGCAGGCTATCATTTGGTTTGGTAGAGATGACAATAGCCCCATAGGACGATATGAGAGTGCCTCCGCAGTAGCCGCCCCTGTGTTTGCCGAAATCACGGCAAACTTGCTTAGAATCGACCCTAGTTTGAGGCGATTTTTCCCACGCCCAGAAGCTGTGCGCTCAAAAACCATCGACAAGCACACCTACTACTACACGCGCACTTCGCCACTGCCAAATATCAGCAATATCGTTACCGAGCAGGATTTATACTAAACTTTGCCCAATTTTTGTTGCAAATTTTTAGCTTGTTTTTTATTTTTTTTGTTTTTTTTTGGGCTTTGCAAAATCTCATTATAAAATCACTTTTACGCACAAAAATCCTAGCAAGCCTCCACAAAGCCTAACTCCCAAAAAAGATTTACCCCCAAAATCTTGCCACGACAAACCCCACTCCAAAAAAACCATATTCCCAAAAAACCCCACTCCCCAAAAAAACCTCACTACCCCAAAAGAGTTATCCCCAAAATCCACAACTTTTGCATAGCTCCTCTCTTGCCTCCCCTAGTCTAAATCCCTCGATGATGTTTCGCGCCCGCGCACAATCCAAAATCTGTTTTAGCGGATTTTCAAAAACATTGCCTAGATTTATCACTCCTTGCGCATCTATACAGCAGGGGACTACTATGCCATTGCTTAGGATTCCTACTTGTTGCGTTAGGGCATAGCATTTGCGGTGTTTGTGGAGTTTGGGATTTTGCCCCACATTTTTGATTCCATTTTTGTTGTCAAATCCAGCCCACACAAAGCTACGCTTCACAACCAAAAGGGCTTTTTCCCACAGACGGATTCTGCCCTTTATATCAAGCAAATGCCCTATATTTCCCGCTAAAAAATCCTCTTTGACTTGGGTTATGCTTTTGCCACTCTGCCTAGATAAAAATTCAAAATCTACTAATGGAGCTAAATTTTTACAAATCACGCGTAACGCAGATTTATCACTCATCGTGCGCAAATCTTGGATTCTCAAATCTTGGATTCTAAAGTTTAGAAAAATTTGCGGATTTGCCTTGTGGGCGCAACAAAGCGCGATGATAGAATCCAAATATTCACCAAATCTTTTGTGGCTACTTTTTTGACTAGGATTTTGACTAGCTTTGCCAAAATCTTTGCTAGCCACACCATTTTTGCCAAAATCTATGTTTGAAAAATCGTTTTTTGGCGATACGCGTTTAAAAAAATTATCCACGCCCGCTTCTAGCGATATAGATAGCTGAAAGATAAGCGGGGACAAAAGCATATCTATGCTATGTTTGCCAAAAAACGCACCCGAAGTAACAATGTCAATTTTTGGTGTTTTTTGTAGCTGTGTGCCGACTTTGCGCGCTATTTTTAGATATTCGCCTAGATTTTCTAACGCACAAGGATCGCCTAAAATATGCAAAGCAATATGCCTGCTAAAACCAAACGCCTCTTTTAGACAATAAGCAAAATCTTTTACCCCCATAATCCCTCTTTTTCCCTTAGTAGCGGGGCAAAAGCTACAAGCAAGGTTGCAAATATCACTTAATTCAATGTAGATTTTTTTCATTTGTGTTTTTTTGGTTTTGTGATTGATGATAGACTTGTGATGAAAGACTTGCAAACAAGCTACAAAATCAACGACAATTTTTTAAGATTTTGATATTTTGCCATCGCACAAATCAAGCATTTTTATAAAATCTTTTATGCTAGATTCTAGCTCCTCCAAAGTCGTGTTATTAAACAGCACAAAATCACTTTGTTGCATTTTTAGCGCACTTGGCATTTGGGCATCTATACGCGCTTGTGCCTGCTCCAAAGTGAGAGAATCACGACTCAAAATCCGCTTTATTTGAAGGGCTTTGCTTGTGATGATACTTAGGCTAAATCGCGCATTATACCGCGCCTTGCCACCACCCTCAAAAAAAAGCGGAATATCTAAAAAATAATATTTTGCTTTTTGGGTATTTTGCGTGATTTGCTTTTCTAGTTCTTGGGCTTTTGTATGGATTTGGGCGTGGATTTGTGGGTGGGTTATGGATTCTAGTAGTTTGCGTTTTTTGTCATCTGCAAATACGATTTTGCCCAAGATTTTTCTATCAATCTTTTGGTGGATTGTTGAAGCGTTTGCAAAATCCGCGCAAAAATCCAAACTAGATTCCAAACTAGAATCTACACTAGATTTTGCGCTAGATTTTATGCGTGCATTATCTAGCAAAATCTCTTCTCCAAATGCTTCTACTAGCAAATCTACGCTAGAATCTAGCACACTATGGGCTATCTTATCTGCGCACACTACGGCAAATCCTAACCCCTCAAGGATTTTTGCACAGCTAGATTTTCCGCTTGCTATCCCCCCTGTCAAAACGATTGCGTGGGGTAAAAATGGCGCATAATATAAATAATCTTGCAAATCCTCTATGTTTTTAAAAAATGTAGGATTTTGGCTAGATATTATCATTTGCGCTCTTTTATAAATTAGCTTTTTATAAGCGCGACATATTTGCGCTCCATATCCGCACTTAGCGCAAATGCAGCCTCGTGTATGCTAGAATTATAATAGGTTAGATTTTCTAGCATATCGCATTTTTGTAGCCAAAAATCCGCTAAGGGGTGAATGCCTTTTGAGGCAAACACAAACGCCTTGTGGCTAAAAATCGGCACAAAAAATGGCATAACAATGCTAAAAAATCCGCCAAATTCTCTCAATGCGATTTCAAACTCCCTCTCCTCAAATAGCGGGTGAGGCAACGAAGCGATAAACACGCCATCTTTTTTCATAAGCCTTGCTAGCCCATCTATCTCGTGTGAGCTAGGCGTGCGGGAGTGAATGATAAGTGAGTATTTTTGCAGTGGCAAATCAATGGCTTTTTGATAAAGTGAAAAAAGCGGATTTTCTCGCACTTCTCTAAAATGAGGCAAAAAGCTAATGAGTGAATCAAGCACCTTACTATCGCTTTGGATAAAGCAAGTAGGCATATTGTGCTTGAAAAGCTGGTAAGGGATTTCTAGATTAAACCCACCCAAAACTAACGCATTATGCGGGATAAGAGCGGGGGCAGTTTGCGTGATTTGCTCATTTAGATTTTGCAAATCTTGCAATGATTGCGGGGTTTGTGGTTTTTGTAGATTTTGTGGTTTTTGTGGCAGTGGATTTGGCTCTTTTTCTAGCCTATCTTGCAAGACGCACGCCCCGATATGCGCAACTATCTCACTCTCTATATGGATATATTTTTCTACCATTACTTCGCGCTCATCAAAAAGGGCGATTTGCCCTAGCTCCTCCGTGCGAAAAAGCTCCAAAATATGCTCGCTTCTCACATCTAAAATCTTATCTTTGATTGCGTATTCTTCGCGCAGGCTTTGCCCGATTTGTCGATTAAGCCACATTATGTTCCTTTGCTGTGATGGTTTGTGATAGTTGTTGATTATGCAAAATCTATTTATGCAATGCCACAAAAGCAATAAAAACGCATTATAAAACACTAACAATATAAAAACGCTTAAACGCACTTAAAATTTGGAATCTTGTATGATTTTAGAATTACAAAAAAAGATTTTTTTGCACCTGCTTAATGTGGCTAAGTGATTTGATTTTCTAGCCATTGAGAGAATCATTTTAACGATTCGTAGCAATCTATGTGATTTTTACCATATTGAGCGCGTAAGCGCAAAATACATCAAACAAGATTTTCATACTGAGAGTTTTTAAGCTCAAAGTATTTAAGAAATAAATTCTACAAATAATGTGATTTTGCAAAATCATTTAAATACTTTGGGCTACGCCCTCAATATGACAATGAACATTTGCTTAAACTTGCCTTATAAAAACGCTTCCTAACAAAACACAACACTACACATTTAAAGTCCATTTTTTTTTTTTTTGTAGCATACTTGCCGTTGTTTTTTATTGTTTTAGCGTGTCATAAGCGCGATAAAAGCGACCACATTAGGCTTAGGACAAAATTAACTCTTAAACATAAGTGATAAAGAATGGCTAACAAATTATTAGTAGCAATGCGAAATAAAACTAAAAAGATGGATTTTTGGTAATGCAAACAAATGATATAAAATGCAAAGATAATTTTATGAGATTTTTTAATAATCGTTTTGTTATTTGGGGAATTATGAGTGTGCTATGCTTTGGCGTTTTTCTTACGCCAAGTGCGTTTTTCGCGCTTATCAATCCGCAATATTCCTTTCGCCTAGACATTATCTTTTTATGTGCGTTTATTCCCGCTAGTATCGCTCTGCCTGTAATGAAACCTAGATTTTTAAGCATTGCTATTTTAGTGCTTTTTATGATAATGGAGTTTTTTCAGTTTGGGCATCTTTTTTGGTTTGGGACGCCATTAAGTGTATTTAGTTTAGCGTTATTTAGTAGCGAAGTAGGCGAAGTGGTGGATAGTGCAAAAATGGCATTACCGCAGGGGTTATATCCCATTATTGCGATAGTTTGCGCTTATGGCTTATTTATTTATTTGCTTTTGCGCTTAGATAAAAAATTGCCAAAAAGTTTTATCTCTTCTTTTGTGATGTGTTCCCTGCTTAGCATTCTGCCATACAAAGCAATTTTTAAAACGAGCAATATCAATAACTTTATGCCGAGCAACGATAGTGTAAGCATTTATAATGATTTAGTGGTGTTTAGTGCGTATTTTTGTATTTATTTGCCAAAACATTTGGATTTGCCACCAGCCACTACAAAATATCCGCCATATACTTACGAATCTACCAAAAATATCTCTCCAAAAAATATCATTATTGTTTTAGGGGAGAGTGCAAATGCAAATCATATCGCTATGCTTGGCTATGAGCGTGATACTACACCACTTTTATCCACGCTTGCCAAAGAGGGAAATTTTATCACAAAAAGGGGGATTTCTAGCTCGGTGCTTACGCGCGTATCTTTGCCTATGTTTTTTAATATCGCTTATCACCCCAAAAATATCCGCCACATTGACACGCAAACCACGCATTTATTTAAGTTAGCAAAGCTTGCGGGATTTGCAACTTATTACATTTCCAATCAAACAGAAGCGGAGGCAAGAGCGATGGCGGGAAATTACATTGACATACTATCCACCAAAGAAAACTATCTTTTTCGCTCTGAACAAATCGGCGATATAGTGCTTTTAGAAGAGTTAGACAAACATTTCCCACAAATAAATCAAAATGACAAAAATTTCATCGTCCTTCATCAGCGAAATGCGCATTCGCCTTATGAGCAAGGATACAAAGCATATCCACAAGCCCAAGTTTTCCCCATCACAAATCAAACAAATACACAATATAAAATCAATAGTTATGATAATGCGATGATATTTAATGACTTTATAATTGCAAGTATTTTTAGAAAATTTAAAGATTCAAGTAACAATATGAATTATCTATTTTTTATCCCTGACCACGGCGAAGCTATGGGCGAGATAGGAAAAGACGGCAATGCAGAATGGGGACATACATTTTTAAGCCCAAATGTTGCAAATATCCCCATTTTTGTCGCACAATATGACAATGCCAAAACGGGAAAAGATGCACAATTTTTATCAAAAATTAACGATATTTCCTATCCCACGCATTATGAATTAGGGCTAATTATCGCAAATTTGCTAGGCTACACTATAAATAATCCAGCGTTTCAAAAAGATATATTTTATATTAACGGCAATAGCATATCAGGCGAAAATGGCTACATAGAAGTGCATAAAAATAGCGAAAATTTAACATTTGAATATAAGCAATAATCCTAAAATCTTATACAAGTGATTTTTTAAGATGTTTAGCAAAATTTTATCTCAGTCTTGCTTACGATGCTTACAAACAATGACAACTATAAAAACAGATTCTATCTTTTAGCTTATTATTTTGTAATACCAAAAAAAGTTGGACTAAAATTATCACACAAATGCTACAATGTATCTTATGCAAATGCGATGCGTAAAAACAATGCCTTATAAGCCAAAATCAGCATACGCACCACTAAAGCAATGCCACAAAATCTTAAAATGCGTTGTTAAGATTTTTGTCATTTTTATAAGCCTTATAAAAATCTAAAATCAAGGAACACTATGAAAACCCTGCTTTTATTGCTACAAAAGCCTTTTAAATGGGCTCACCTAAGCCCTAGAGTAAATCAAATCTTTCGCGTGCTTGACATAATCATCGCTGGAATCAACAAAAATATCGCTGTCTTTGGGCTAGTCGCTGGCGTAGTCATAGTAGCCCTAAATGTAACCACGCGCTTTATCGCTAGCATTTATCCACAAGTGCATTCGCTCACTTGGGGCGAGGAGCTAGCGGGGTATTGTTTTATATGGAGTGCGCTTTTTGGCGCGGCGTATGGATTTCGCAAAGGCGTGCATATAAGCGTGATGGTGCTTGTGGAGCGATTCCCCCCTGTGATAGCAAAATCCTGCGTGATTTTTTCGCATATTCTAAGTGCTGGATTTTTGGCGTTTATGGCGTATGCAGGGTTTGCAACCGTCGAGCTTTATATGGATTTGGGGCGATATAGCGAGGCGTTTCACAATGTGCCTTTGTGGATTTTTTTATTGTGCTTGCCATTGTCATTTCTGGGGGCGACTTATCGTGTCATCGAAAAAATCTATGAAGTCTCGTGGCTAGAATCTAGCAAAGTCGTAAAACGCACGCAAGATGAGATAATCCACGATGTGGCAATCAAAGAATAACAAACAGATTCTAAAAAAAACGCAAAATAAAACTTCCAAAGATATTTCAAAGCGACTTTTAAAAAACATTTCAAAAAATCATTTCAAGGAGAATCTAAATGAGTATCATCGTGCTATTTGTTTTATTGTTTGCTCTGCTTTTGGTGGGTGTGCCTGTGGCAGTTTCGCTTGGGATTAGCTCTCTTGTGTGTATGCTTTTATTTACTAGCCACGACATTAGCGGAATCCCCGATATTTTTATCTCTGCTTTTAAGCCAACCCTTATGGCGATTCCTATGTTTATCCTTGCAGGCTCGCTTCTTAGCAAAGGTAGTGCGGCAAATCGTATCGTAGATTTTGCAAAATCGCTTGTAGGGCATTTGCCCGGCGGGCTTCCTATGAGCGCGATTTTGGCGTGTATTATCTTTGCGGCTGTGAGTGGTAGCTCTCCTGCGACAGTGGTGGCTATCGGCTCGGTTATGTTTGTAGCCATAAAGCAAGCGGGCTATCCCAAATCCTACGCCGTAGGCGCGATAACCACAGCGGGGAGTCTAGGGATTTTGATTCCGCCAAGTGTGGTGATGATAGTCTATGGAGTTACGGCAAGCGGGCTTAGCGACTTACAAGGCAAAGAAATCGTAGTCTCTATCGAAGCGTTGTTTAAAGCGGGGATTATCCCCGGGCTAATGATAGGGGGAATGATGATGATATATGCGTATTTTGGCGCAAAAAGACTAGGATACAAAGCTAGCAAAGCAGAATCTTTTAGCGTGCGCTTAAAGCAATTTTTACGCGCATTTTGGGCATTGCTAATCATAGCCGTAGTCATAGGGGGAATCTATGGAGGGCTATTTACCGCCACAGAAGCCGCAGGCATAGCTGTCGTGTATGCGTTTATCATTTCTGTGTTTGTGTATAGGGATTTGAAGTTAAAAGATTTATATGCGGTGTGCTTAGATGCCGCGATTACTACGGCTATGATATTTCTTATCATAGGTTGCGCAGTCGTGTTTGCACATTTTCTCACAAGCGAGCGTATCCCCCACACAATAGCAGAATTTCTAATCCAAAAAGAAATGACTTGGTGGATGTTTTTAATCGTGGTAAATATATTGCTTTTTGTGATGGGGCAGTTTATGGAGCCTAGCTCGGTGGTGATGATAATGACGCCCCTGCTACTACCTATCGCCGTATCGCTTGGCATAGACCCGATACATTTTGGAATCATAATGGTGGTAAATATGGAGCTAGGAATGATAACGCCACCTGTGGGACTAAATCTATTTGTGGCTAGCTCACTCACAGGACTAAGCCTAAAAGATGTCGTAATATCCGTGCTTCCGTGGCTAATCGTAATGCTAGTAGGGCTAATGCTTGTTAGCTATATTCCACAGATTTCACTTGCGCTGGTGTAACATTTTGGATTGCGAAATGTTTTTTGCTGTTTTAAACACGCTTTTAATTAGTTAATGTGGGTTTTTTAACTAAATATTTTTATCTAAACTGCAAAATCTTACAACGCCACATAAACACAAAATCATAAAAATTAGGAATCTTTTTTCTACTTAAAATTCTGCAAAAGGATTATGCCCTTAGATTCTATGATTTGGCTAAAGTGCGGGGCATTGCGGGTGAAAAACTCGCCAAAGCTAGCAAAATCGCTTGATTTTATAGCGATACTTACGCGCTCATTTGTGGCTAAAATCTCGCTTAAAGCGCAACTCTTAAGCCCTTGATTGTGAATTGTGCTGTTGTCATCTAATGCAACGCATTCTTGCATATCTTTGCGCGTGTAGATTTCCTCTCGCAGTGGCATTATAGAGGGATTTTTAGCCCTAAGCGCGTCATTTTTAGCGTGGGCGTAAAACTCCGCAGAATAAGACGGGCTAAACCCGATAAAAGCAAGGCGACTATCCCCGCTAAAATGCGTAAAAATATCTTTGTGATGATAGGGGGATAGCAGGTTTTGCGCGCTTTGCGTAGGCACAAACGCACCAAAGCCACCCACAAGCACCAAAGGCAAAATCCAAATGTATGTCGCAAACGCCCTTGTGCGCGCAGAGAAAATCCACTGCGCGAGCAATATGCTAAATGGAATCACGCACGGCAGGACATAAGTCCAAAGCACATTGCGCGAGAGGGTGAAAAATGCGAGCGGGGTAAGAATCCACAACGCCAAATAGAGCGTTTTGGCATTATGCGTGATGAGATTGTGCGCGATTTGTCCCGCCAAATCCCGTGTGGCAGTGAAAAAAGAGCTTTTCATAAAAGGACTTTTGGCGGAGATTTTAAAATGTGCAAAAGATTTTGCGATTTTGCCCGCGAAAAACCCTACAAAAACAATGCTCCACGGCAAAAACGCCATAAGGAAAAATATCCAAATGCTCCCAAGCGTGCGCGAATGCGCGCTCCCGTATAAATCCCCCTCCCAGCCACTGACTAAAAACCGCTTAAAATGCTCTCCAATGATAAAATACTCCAAAAATCCCTCACTTCGCAATTCGCACAAAATATACCACGGAAGCGCGATAAGCAGGGCAAGTAGCGTCCCGCTAAAAATGGGTAAATTGCTGTAATGCAGTGTGAGATTTTGGTCTGCGTTTGTGGTGGTTTGTGCGGGTGGATTTTGTGGATTTTGGCTTAGATTTTGGGCTAGATTTTGGCTTATTTGGCGAGCTTTGCAAATGCGATGAAAAAGCCACATAAGCGCGATAAAGCCCACAATCGGCACAAGTGAAAGCACAAAAATAAGCGGTCCCTTTGCAAGCAATCCTAGCCCAAGCCCCACAAAAAACATATACCCCCATAATCGCGCTTTTTGCGTGCTTTGGCTTGCCTTATCGCTCGCGTTTGCGTCTAAAGTTGTGTTATTGTTGGCTTTAAATTTTAAATCTTTGCATTGCGTTTGGGATTTTGGGCTTGCCACACAATTCCAAAACCCCACCATACACAGCCCCACACAGAAGAGCAAAAACTCATCAGTCATCACCGCCCCGCACGCCACTAGCCCAAGAGCCGTGCTAAGCGTAATAATGCTACTTGCCAAAGCAAGCATATATCGGGCGTGCGTGGGATTTTGTAGTTGGCATTCTTTGTGAGTTTGTCTAAGATTTTGGGTTTTGTTGGGGGTTTGTAATGGGGCAAAATCGCGCATATCATACCGCCACGCAAAAAATAGCGCGCACACGAGCAATCCCGCGACAAAAGGCGCGATTCTCGCGCCAAATTCATCGATACCAAAAAGGCTCATTCCTAGCGCACTCCCCCAAAAGCTAAGCGGAGGCTTGCCCCAAAATGGCGACTCATAAGTGTAGTGTAGCACCACAAAATCACCTAACTCAAGCATTTTGCGAGCCATTTCGGCATACCTAGCTTCTGTGGGGTCCATAAGCGGATAGAGCGCAAGGCTAGCAAGGCGAATAAGCACGATAAATGCAAACAACGCCAAAAGGGCGTAAAATATCGTGGTGTATGGGGTTTGCTGTGTTTGGGGTGTTTTTCACTATATTTGTGGTGTTTGCGTGTGATTGCGTGGCGTTGTTTGCTGTGTATTAGCGTGGCTTTTTTGCGCATTTTGTGGCATTAGGTTTTCCTTTACTTATATTAGCATTTAGCAAAATCCAAAAGAAAATTATAACCCAAAATTATAGCTTAAGATTGTATCCTAAGATTATCACTTAGGATTTTGGCAAAAAGTTTGGCTCAAGACAACTTAAGACAAAATAAAAGAGTCTTAAGCTATGATGCATACGATGAAAAACAAGTATATAATTCGTTCAAGAATTAGAGAGGTGACATTTAGAGAGATTTTTATATGTTTCTACTTCGCTTCCATTCGTAGCTTTGCAAGAA
>NZ_JBSIUU010000014.1:0-77988 GCF_053654535.1 Helicobacter sp. T3_23-1056
GGGTAAGTGATGAATATAGCCAAAAGTCAAGCCAAATTTATATCTCAAAAACATATAGGATATAGCGTAGATGTAGATTTCGTGGCTTTGAATGCAAATTTAGATTATAAATTATCAAATATTACACAAATGCAAGTGGCTGATTTGCGATTAGCCTTGCAAATATGCGATATAAACAATATCGGTGCAGATTCGCATATCAAAATTGATTCATTAGACAAAACAGCATATCAAAAAGACTTATATCCACAAGTAAATTGTTTGTTCGATAATCAAAACAATATTTTAGATTTAAGAGCAAAGGCAATGGAAATGTTTTTGTTATTTGCAGATAAAAAAAAATCAACACAAGATATTAACGATATTTTAAAGCAAATAAAAAGTATTCTTAACTCATATAATACCGAACAAAATAATATTTTTAATACACTAAAAGATTGTAATTTTGATAATACCGCACAAATTTTTACAGAGGCAAATCAAAAATTAAAAGAGTTACAAATCACGCTAGATAAATCTACCGAACAAGTAAAGCAGGATTTGCAAAATCGATTTAATAAAGACATAATTATATTAAGCGCAAAAATTATTAGCACTACGCTTTTTCCGCTAATATCCTTTGTGCTAATAAATAATGCCAACTCAAAAATAGCCAAAACACTTATCTCACTTTTAAGAGGAATGCCACTAGGACCTGTTGGCATAACTTTTTCATTGATTTTGCTTTTGTATGATATTTATGATTTTGTTTCAAAAAAATATAAAGAAAATCAAAAATTGCACGCCGTTTATGAAGTCTATGGGGCAATAATTAGTATTTATGAAAAATTAGATTCTCATTTAGTAAGCCTTTTAAATTTTTCGCATTTTGGAGCGGGGAATCTCATCACAACTCAAAAAAATAACATTTTTACTTATCATTTATATCCAAATTATGCGAAATTTAATTCTATGCTTTTATATGAAATTTCTAAAAATGACACTTTGATTGTAGAAGATAAAGTATTTAGGGCTAAATTTTCGCTAGATAATAAAGAGGACAAACAATCATATATAGAGACTATTTTTAGCAAAACCAATGATGATTTTAATCGTATAATCACAAACAAAACAATCACTCAATTTTCTACATTTTGCACTTCGCATTTGCGAAAACTTTATGATAAAAATGACAATATTACGAACTCATCAGCATTCCAGCATTTGCAAAATCTATTATTAAAATTTGATAGTTTTTTATTTATAAAATCATCTAGTTTTAGCTCTATAATAGCAAGTGATATGCTAATGCAAAGTTTTGCACAAAGCAGACAAAAAAATAAAATGCGTAGCAATAAAACAGCTCTTATTTTGACAAATTGCTTGCATAACGGATTGCCAGAATATAAAATACAACAACATATCAAAGATAAATGCTTCAACAATGACTACACAAAGAAAAATATATTATTTCTATCTGCAATGTTTAGAATCAAAAAAGCTGATTTTATAACATACATTACGCATAAAATCATTGAATTGTTTGAGCAATACCAAATATCAATAAATGAGATTTACAAGCTAATAAAACAATACAATATAGTAGATGATTCATTGATAATTGATACTAAAAAAATATGCGATATGAATGAAAAAGATTTTTGTAGTTTAGTCTATGAATTATGCGCTTTATTTACAAAAGAAAAAATACTAAAAACAAACAAAAATCAAGCAAATAAAAATGTAGAAATAATGAATATGTTATTAGATATTTTTTATTTATTTTCATATTTTAATGATTATGAAATTGCAAAATTAGAAGAATATCAAAATGAAATAAATAAAGAATATACAAAACAAAAAGATTCGCTACAAGATTTTTTTAAAAAGAAATTTATTGAATCTAATAACACACCAAATGTATTTTATAATATTAAAGAGTTAGAAACATTGTATGTTGCAATGCTTGATATGTATTTCAACAACAATGACAATGCGCTAGATTTGGCATTAAACATAAATATTAACTATTTAGAAATTGAACAAGATTTACAAAACAAATCATTGCAAAATTATCAACAATTAGCAATAGATTATATAATGCCACTTATACCATTGCATAAGGATATATTAAAGATTTTGGATAAGCAACTTCTATTTAAATTTTGCAGGATTAGCATTCAATATATTTTAGATTCTAACAACGAAGCAAAAAATAATTTTTTACTAGGCTATGAAGCAGGCTTGCTATCACTTACTGCCATAAATATTGACATAAAGCAAAACAATCATTATGATAAATCTATATTAAAAGAGTTGTTTGATATTGGAGAAATGACAACCAAAAATATTACAAAAGATGTTGTTATTCAACGCCTATCGCAAATCAAAAATAAACTTAAAAAATATGCTACAAAAATATATGCTTTAAATTTTTTTGACGAATCTAATACAGACATTATCAAACAAATTACCCAAGATATGGTAAAAGAGCTAGACAAAAAAACAAATCGTTATGTCAAAGAGTTATATAACAAGATAGATAGCAGAGTGGGCATTAAGCATATAGCGCAACTATCTGTAATCAACTCTATAATGACATATATTGCAAATACAATATTAGATAAACTTTTCCCCACTCAAATAAAAGATAGTAACGATATGAAACAAAAAATTATCGCGCTACTTTTTATGCTAAATCGCCATAGAAATACACCTTATGCCACCTGCAAACAAGGAAGCGAGTATTTGACATTTCCCATAGAAATCACTCAAACGCTTATAAGTGCGGATTTGAGAGCGATTTTATTAGGTGGCTCTGCTTTGGATAGTGGATTTTGTGTAAAAACGCCGAGTGTAGGTATATTTAGCCAAAATCAATCAAGCGCAACAAAAACATTAAAAGAAAGCCTAAAAAATTTCATAAATTTCAATGTAGATTTTGACGCGCTAGATGGCAAAAAGCGAAGTGTCATCAAAGAGGCTTATGCGAAGTTATGGTTTTATTTGGAAATGGGAGAGAATCAACAATTAGAAAATTATTTAAGGAATGAAGTTTGTATCAAACCTAAAGAATGTAATTTAGCAAATCTTACAGATGGCAGATTTGTTCAAACCAAACTAAAAAAAGCAAAAGAACTTGATAATGACATAAAAAATTTTGAATCAAAGGGTGGCGAAGCAAAAGATGGGATAAAATTTAACCACGATTTTCTTATCCAGCTAAAGCGTATCGCAGAGTGGAATTATGTAATATATACGCAAAAACCTAAAAGCAAGAAAAATAATTGCGACGAAGTGCCAAAAATAGAGCAACTTTGTGGGAATCTTATCTATGATGAGGATTTTATCCCCACAACCATTGATATAGTGGATTGATATAAAATCTACGCATTAAGGAGTGAAAGTGAAAGGTGCTATATTTGAGAGAGAGGAAATACCTTTTTGGCAAAAACTTCATCACGATATGGAATCTAAAGAGGCAATTTTTCAAGCTAATATACCGCGCAATATTAGCGAACAACAACACATAAAAGAATATCGGCTTAATTTTATGCTAAAAACCATAAAATCCTACAAGCCACACCCAAATGGAAATGGTATCAAATGGAGCAAAGAGGAAAAAGAAGCATTTGTAAAGCTAAGCTATAAAGAGCAAAGAAAAATGATAGTGAGAAAAAGTGAGATAAAATCCGCTCTTTTTCCTTATGTGAGTGTGGATTATGAGCCGTATAAATATAGCGAACGCATAAGCGATAGCGCAAAAAGAGCATATCAAAAAGCACAAACTTTACTAAACAAAAATAAAAATTTAGATTTTAGTAATTTAGATTCTAATACCAAACAAGCCATATTTAATAACTTGCGAATCGCATATAAAGAGCAATATCTAAAAGCAGGAGTAGAATTAGCAAAATTGCTTTTTAAAAATTCACATTTAAGAGACCATATGGATGCGGGCGATGAAATAGCAGAATGCTCATCTATCACGCGAGCACTGCTTAATGAAAAAATCCCAGAAAATGCGTATATGTATTATCAGCTTTATAAAAGTGGGTTATTATATCTTGGTAGAGAGCAAGCATTGGAATGTTATAATTACGCATTAGAATCTATCGTGTGGGAGGCGATAGATGAGGAAGCGCAAAGGAAAGAATCTAGATATTCACTTATTACTGCGGAGCTATGGCTAGCAGCTGCTATAAAATATCAAAGCCCATTAGCTTTTTCTATGGCAGCGAGTAATTATGAGCCTCAAGGTATACATTCTACTTATTATGCGGCGATTCCTTATATGGCTTGTGTGCGTTGCGCGATAGCACTAGGCAATGAGGATTTAATAGAGGAAATGGCAAAAGATTATAGCTGTTGCTCAAATTTACATAAATCAAACATTAAGGCTAGAAAATTATGGGCTTACTATGAAAAAACACCCAAACAAAAAGGACTAATAAACGGGCTTGACCCATATTTTGATGAAAAATTCCCACCAGATTTACTTATAGATTTTACTTATTATGTGATTTCTTGTGTATATGGGGGTAGTGGTAATTTTTTGGGATTAGAATATGCTATCCAAGAGGGGCTAATAAAAGACCCTAGAGACAAAGATTCTACCCCTCAAAGCATAAAGGAATATTACTTAATGGCGTGGAGAATAATTGTAGAATATTATATAAAAGACTATGACTATGACTATAAGGAAGATAAAAATATAGAGTATTTGCATATTTGGCAAATAAATCGTTGTTTGCTATACAAAATCTATGAACATCTCACCTATGGCTACCCCTCCGCCCGCCATTATATTTTCCCCAAAGAAGTGTTGGATTTAGAGATTGATTTTACAAAAGGAACGGAGGGTATAAAGTAAAGTATTTATGCAAATCTAGTGATTTTTTGAAATTTTGACAAAATATCAAACTAGAATGTAAAAGCAAGGAATCTAATGCTATCAAAGAAAATGAGCAAAAAAAAGAAAAAAGATTTAATCTAATAAAAATGATTTAGATTTAAATAACACAGCATTTCTTTGCCCTATACTAGAATGCGATGAGCTAAAATGCGCTCACGGAGGACAAGTCAAACTCACTTCAAATGTAGGCAAAAAGTCTTTGCTTAATGGTTTGTTAAGTAATATTAGGTTAGAATCTAAAGTTTTTATATGAAATTTCAAATCTAGGATTTAAAAGGCAGACATAGTAAATGTGGAGAAAAATCAAAACATTTAAAGCAAAACTTAAGCAAATATTTATGCTAAAATATGTCATAACATTTTTTGTATTTATATTTGTTGTTTTGTTTTTTGTAGGCGGCGGATCTACTCTTTTATAGACCCAAGAACCTATATTATGTGGCTATATGTTTGCAAAAATATGGAAAAACAAACAATTTACGACAAAAATTTATATGATAAATTGATGCTTAAAGATTCTTATCGCGGAGAGAAAATCACAGAGGAAATAATCGAAATAAACGACGAAATAAACGATATTTTTGACAAAATAGACGCAAAAGTCATCTCTCAAAAAAATTTTTTAGGCATTACGGAAACGCAATATGAATGGTATTTAGACAAAGTCCTAGTTGGCGAGGGCGTAGGCTATGATTTGAATTTTTATTATTTTAAATTATACGGTGATGAAGCTAGTGGTTTTGGTTGGTATTGGCAAAAGTCAGATATGTGGTGCAATCCAAAAAGAGTTTTTATAAAAAAGAATGAGCGATAAAAAACAAAGAATCAATAGATAAGATTAAAGATTACGCGGATTGTGCGGATGCGAGTTATGCGTTATGTATTTAAGGGTAAAATATGGCTAAACTCAAACTAAAAAGTGTAGCAAAGATTACGCTTATCATCTTTGTGTTAATATTTGGTGGCTTGTTTGTCATTGCAAATTTTTCAACTGCACTTGTAGATTGGCAATTTTATAAAGCTGAGAAATTGGGCGAAAAATGTAGCGGAATTTATGTATTTGACAAGGATTTATACGCAGAGGCAGAAAAGATTGGCATATATCCCGGACTTGGCATTGGAGTTATCCCCTCACAAGAAGAAGGCATATTATCAAATAATTTTTTATTAGAGGTTGAGAGCTTGAGAATGAATACTAAATATAGCAGAATATCGATAGTAGGCTACACTGCTTTTTATACAGACAACAACGGCAATAAGCACATCATTTATCAAGCAAGAGAATATATACAAAAATACTTTGCTCTTTATATTGGCGGTGATGAGGGTGGAGGAATTAGGATTGGAACTTCGCGACTATATCATATACCTTATGAAAATAATCTTTTTTATGTGGAAAATATGCAAGAGGAAGCAACGCAAGGAGTGTGCAAATATGAATAATGCAAATAAAAAGCTAATTGATAACATTAAAGATTATGCAGATTGTGCGGATGCGAGTTATGTGATGTGTTTGGGAGATATGCAAAAGGACTTTTTATGTTTGATATAATAGGATTTATATTTGGCATTTTTTGGCTTATATTTTTATGTGTTTTAGCATTATTTTTAATTATCAAAGGAATCAACAAAATACAACACAAAGCGGAATCTACAAGTTTTCAAAAGATTTTTAAGATTCTTTTAAAATCTATAATTCCATTCTTTTTTGTTTTATTTATTGTGGGTGGCTGCTCTATCATATATGCCGACCCCAAACTTTATGTTTGCGTTGCTTATGAAAAAATAAAAGGGCATACAACAATTTACAATAGAGAGTTATACAATGAAGTTGTTAGTCTTTATGATTCAAACAATGAAGCAAAATTATCAAATGGCTATGCAGTGATTTATGATATGGAATCTTTTGATTTTTTTAATATTGCCATTTCAAAAGGAACATTTTATTATAATGACAAAAATAATGCTAAACATTTGATTTACAGCTACAGCACTTGCACCTACACTGAGTATGGTTTATGGCTCAAAGGTGATGAAGGCGGTGGATTTTGGTTACAATTTAAAAAATGATTAAAGGTGGATAAAATGCAAATGGCGCGAATAGATAAGATTAAAGATTACGCGGATTGCGCTGATGCTAGTTATGCGTTATTAGAATGCGCCACCAAAGATTATGTGATTGATGAAACTAAAAGCGATTTTAGTGATGGACAAAAACTAGACGATACATTCAATGGGCAAAATTCCACTTACACAAGGGCTATCGAAGCACGATTTAATAATGATAAAGTAGGTGATTGGTGTATGCCACTTATAGATACTTGCCTTTCCACTAAAGATAAAATCGCAAATAAGGACATTTCTGCCATTACACTTGATTTTAAACTATCAAAACGCACAATCGATTTTGTAAATCGTTTTAAGATTCTAGCACACCAGCCAAATATAGAGCGCAGTAGGGAAAATGGCAAAAATAGCGATAGTAATTGTGGATTCTCTGCCACGCTATTTGAGGATACTTTGCAGAAAAAATTTATATGGTTTTAGAGGGACAAATGATTGCTAAAGATATATAAAATTAAGGTAAATTAAAGTTGCTTTTGTATAATTTTAAGATTCAAAATAGCAATAAAAAAAGGACATATTTTGAAAATCCCTATTTATGCACAGCTCAAATCAAAACTAGAATCTAAAGGACTAGATTCTACTACAAGCGGACAAATCGCGTGGTTTGTGTTTAGCTTTTTTGTGTCGCATTTGATTTTTATTTGTTGGTGGTTAATCGCCAATAAAATCAATGACATAATTGACTTTATGAAATATATATATGTGCCTATACTTGCGCCTTATTTTAGTCATTTCTTTTCTCTTTTCTTTATGTGGTGCATATTTTTGTTAAACTGCCTATACAAAATCAATATGATTCCATTGATAAGTGCAATCGTAATTTTATGGATATATTTTTACAATGTGGTTATTTCTGTGTGCTTCTTTTGTGCTATTGTTATCGTGTTATTTTTTATGCAAAAGCGATTATGTTTGACTTTTATAATCGCAGTAAGTTATCTTGCTTTAAGTTTTTATATATTTGACTTGCGCGGAGGATTTTATAAATGAAACACTATGTAACGATTTATATAGATCCAATCTTTGATTTTGTATGATAATATAAACACTAATTATATCATCGCATTTAGGGGGACAAATGATTATAAAGATGTATAAAATTAAAGTTGCTTTTGTATAGTTTTAAGATTTAAAATAGCAATGAAAAATAAAAGGACATACTTTGAAAATCCCTATTTACACGCAAATCAAAGCAAAGCTAGAATCTAAAGGGCTAGATTCTACTACAAGCGGACAAATCGCGTGGCTATATTTTAGTGGCATATTAAGTGTGATATGTGGATTTTTTATAGGATTGTATTGGGCAGTAGGACTTAATTTCGCCGATTTTGTTGGTGTGTTTATTTTTGTTATGTTATTTTCAAGTATTTCGCTTTGGTCTATTCTTGTATTTTGGCATAAAAAGTTTCTGCTTTTTGGATTTTTGTTTGTTATGTTTTATTTTATTTCTATATTTGTAGAAATGGGCAAATTATGGATAATTGGAGCATTTATAATTATACTTTTTTGGTTTTTAAGCACTAAAATGGACATAAAAAGAAAACTATTATTATGTATAATATTTTTAGTTTTTGTATTGAATTGGTTTATTTTATTTTTTGTCTTTATTTTTTTCCTTACGGGTCAAATTTTACCACGATAAATGAGAGGTTTTTATGAAACACTATGTAACGATTTATATAGACCCAATCTTTGATTTTGTATGATAATATAAACACTAATTATATCATCGCATTTAGGGGGACAAATGACTGCTAAAGATATATAAAATTAAGGTAAATTAAAGTTGCTTTTGTATAATTTTAAGATTCAAAATAGCAATAAAAAATAAAAGGACATATTTTGAAAATCCCTATTTATGCACAAATCAAAGCAAAGCTAGAATCTAAAGGACTAGATTCGACTATAAGCGGACAAATCGCGTGGTTTGTGTGTAGCTTTTTTGTGTCGCATTTGATTTTTGAAATTTGGATTTTTGGTTGTTTATCTAGTTGGTGGAATAATGAAATAAGTGCGTTGCAAAATGTCATTTGGGGTTTTACTGCGATTTATCACAATCATTTTATATTGTTTAGTTTTATGTTTGTAATCTTTATAATAAATCTTTTGTATGTCAAAAATATACTGCCATTATTATTAAGTATTTTTACAACATTGTGGCTTTTAAACTATGAATATCTAATGTTTGTAAGCATAATGACATATATTATTTGCGCTATTTTTTTACTAAAAACAAAGCATTATAATTTGTTTTGTATATACACGATTGGTGTAGTTTATATGATTTTCGCATTTGTAATGGCTGATAGCATACCATTTCGATAAGGTAAAATTTATGAAATATTATTCAACGATTTATATTGATACTTTGAGTGATTTTAAGGGCTTTACTCACATATTTTTAGGTTTGACGCGCAAAAGCCCTGATGAGCTAGATGAGCAAGATAAACGGAGTGTGCTTGTATGAATCAAAAATTTAGTGTAGGCGAATTTATACTTGATTGTTTTATCTGTTTGTCTTTAATGATAATATCATATATCATATTTGTTATTCCAAGTGGTTTAATATGTAGTGTTTTAGTAGAGTTTGTAGGAATTCGGTCATTAAATAGCGAATATGGATGGGTTTTATTGTTTGCATTATGCAAAATATTTCTTTACATTACTTGGTTTTATTTTTTAGAAAAGAAAAATATTATAAAATACAAAATTTATAAACCCAGCTTTTGGTGTGTTTTTGTATTACTAACGGCTTTTTGGTTGTATTTGGCTTATGGTTTTACACATAGAGATGGAATCAAATAGGGATTTATTATGCCGTATTTTGTAACTATCTATATTCACCCGATACAAGATAGAGAGGGATTCTTATATGAATCAAAAATTTGAATGGGGTAAGTTTGCATTTGATTGCTTTATCTGCTTTGCGGCAATAATAATATCTCCATTTGTATTGTTTTATCCTATGAAAATAATTTTAAGTTCATTGCCTATATTGTCAAATGTGAGCATTTTTATAGGCATTGTTTTGCCAAGCTCGCTTACGCTTTGTGCTATAAATATTTTTTACAAATTTTATAAAGCAAGTTTGCTATTTGGTTGCGCAATATTAGTCTTATTTGCTATATATATTCAATATATTTTCAACTATCATTTTACAAAATAATAGGATTTTGTATGTCATACTTCGTAACTCTCTATATAGAAACAATGAAACCAAAATTAGGTTTATTACCTATTGCAATTCCTCACGCATTTATAGGACTTACCAAAGGCAAAAGCCCTGATGAGCTAGATGAGATGGATAAATGGAGTGTGCTTATATGAATCAAAAATTTAGTGTAGGCAAATTTTTACTTGATTGCTTTATTTGCTTTTGGATTATGGTGGCGTCTGTTGTGATTTTTATAAAACCGCTTTATTACATTTATTACTCGCTTGGAAAGCCCGGTGGTTTGGCATTATTTTATTATGACTTTTACGATATGGCATTAGAATCTAGCGTTCTTTCTCTTGTAATACCTGCAATATTATTTTATTTAACCAAGAATGGAGTAATAAAATACAAAATTTACAAATCTAGCTTTTGGTGTATTTTTGTATTACTAACTGCTTTTTGGTGGTATTTGGCTTTTGGTTTAGTTCATCGATAAAATTATAAGGATTTATTTATGTCATACTTCGTAACTCTCTATATAGAAACAATGAAACCAAAAATGGCTTTATTGCCTTGCAAATTTGCTAAATCAATACTCAAAATAACAGGTAAAATGAGAATTTTTAAGCGCAATACAAAAAATTTATTTTTTTTACAAAAATCTTACAAACTTCGTAAAATACGATATTTTAACGCATATAAAATCATAAGATTCTAAAAAATTTGAAAAATATTTGATAAACACTATCATTTCTAATAAAACTTTAAGGTTTTTTTGCTTACAATGTCGCTTTTATTTCACAGCAAAGGAGCAAAAATGGATTTTGCAGAAGTCATAAAAGGCTATATTTCCCATATGAATGAGCATCACGCAAAGGAATTAGAGGGCTTGCTAAAAAAATTTGGCAATATAAGCGATCCAAAAGACACAAGGCTTGAAGGGCTTGATTTAGAAGGGCTTGATTTAGCCCATAGCGGTGGAAAATTGCGCGTGGAGTTTCCACAAAAAGCCACGCAAGAAAATCTAAAAGATAGCATTATCGAGCTATGCAAAAGCGTGGAGCAAAGCGCGGATTTAGGCAAGGTAGAAAAAGAAATCATAGATTTTGCCAAATCTTTTGGCTCTGCCTGCCTTGCCACACTTAGCCCAAAAAATGAGGTGCTTTGCACTTACGCGCCCGTGATTCATCATAAAGAGAAGTTTTTTATTTACATTAGCGAGGTGGGGGAGCATTTTGCCTCCATCAAGGCAAATCCTAGCAATATCGAGCTAATGTTTTTAGAAGATGAAAGCAAGGCAAAATCCGTGATTTTGCGAAAAAGGCTTCGCTACCGCGTAGAATCTAGATTTGTAGCGCGAGGAAGCGCGGAGTTTGATGAAGTGTATGAAAGTTTTATCGCACAAAGTGGCGGAAGTGGCGGAATCAAAACCATAAAAGATTTTGCAGATTTTCATCTAATCGAGCTTAAACCAAAAGATGGGCGATTTGTCAAAGGATTTGGGCAGGCATATCTCATAAAAGATGGCAAAGCTAGCCATATCACAGGTGGCACAGGCGGTGGCTCTCCGCATAAAATGCCACATAAAAGCGCGTAAATACTGCGTGAAATCATAAATCACTTGCAAAATTCGTTTGTGATTTTGTGTGATTTGAATTTTTAAGCGACTAAGGGCGTAATAGGGTAGGTTGAGCGGTGGGTCTCCTTTAGTTGTTGTGATTTGTTTAGGTAAAACTTTGTTAAGTATTTTTGGTTGCTTGCAAAAATGTATTGGCAAAATCTTAGGCAGGATTTGCGTTAAGATTTTGTGAAATCTTGCAAGTTTCTAAAATCTTAAAAGGTAGCACCTAAATGGCATTATCTTCCTTTTGATGAAATATCCCTTTTCTCTATTTCTCTCTCCTTAAAGAGTTTGGGGATATTTCGCGTTTTTGCGCGATTGATTTTATGTATTCACATTATTTTCTATGATTTGTTATGTTTTTGGATTTTGCTATATTTTGCTATAATGCGATTTTTTGTGCCATTTTTACAAAAATCCACAAAGACTTAAAAATGCGTTTATCAAAATCCCCAAACAATCAAACGCAAAAGCAAACAAAAAAAGGAAAATAAATGATAGATACAAAACTTTTGCTAAATGACTTTGAGGCAATCGCAAAAAAACTGCATTCTCGCAATGTTTCAAAAACTCAACTACAAAATCTAGCCAACCTCACAAAAGATTACAAAGAAAAAAAACAAATCCTAGAATCCTGCCAAGAATCCCACAACAAAGAATCCAAACATTTTGGCGTGCTGATGGCACAAAAGCGCGATAAAAACGATAGCGAAGTGCTAGCTCTAAAATCCAAACTAGAATCCAACAAATCTCAAATAGCCAAAAATGAAACATTTTTAAAAGAAGCAAAAGAGCAACTAGATTTTGCCCTAGCACAAATCCCAAATATCCCAGATAACGCCACGCCAGAGGGCAAAGATGAGAGTGAAAATATCGAAATCAAACGCATTTTAATCCCAAAAGATTTTAGCTTCACTCCAAAAGAGCATTGGGAGCTAGCTGATAACAATAAATGGATAGATTTTAGCGCAGGAGTCAAATTATCAAAATCCCGTTTTAGCGTGCTTCGCGGTGAGGGGGCTAGGCTATCTCGCGCGCTTATAAATTTTATGCTAGATATGAATGAAAAGGCTGGATTTGAAATCGTAGTAACCCCCGTCATCGTAAATGAAAAAATGCTATTTGGCACGGGGCAGTTGCCAAAATTTGAAGCAGATATGTTTAAAATCGCCAATGATGCGCAATGGGAGGATTTTAGCAAGGGGGAGGATTTTGACAAGGAATGCGATATAAAATCTAGCGACATAAAATCTAGTAAGGCAAAAAGTGATTGTGCCTTAGATTCTAAAAATGCCTTAGATTCTAATGGTTCTAAAAATGCCATAAATTCTAATGATTCCAAAGAATCTAAAGAATTTAAAGAATCTAAAGAATCTAAAGAATCTAAAGAATCTAAAGAATCTAAAGAATCTAAAGAATCTAAAAACGCGCTTTATCTTATCTCTACCTCCGAAATCACTTTGACAAATCTTTATAATGATTCAATCATTAACGCGGAGGATTTGCCAATATGTCTAACCGCGCAAACCCCTTGCTTTCGCAAAGAAGCGGGGAGCGCAGGACGCGATACGCGCGGAATCATTCGCCAACACCAATTTGACAAAGTAGAATTAGTCGCCATAACCCACCCAAGCCAAAGCGAAGCTATGCAGGCAAAAATGATTCAATGTGCTAGCGGGATTTTGTCTGCGCTAGGGTTGCCTCATCGTTTTATGCAGTTATGTAGCGGGGATTTGGGATTTAGTGCTAGCAATACGGTGGATATAGAAGTGTGGTTTGCAGGGCAGGGGAAATACAGAGAGATTAGCTCGGTGTCAAATACTCGCGATTTTCAAGCGCGCAGGGCAAAAATCCGCTACAAAGAAAATGGCAAAAACAACCTTGTCCATACGCTAAATGGCTCTTCGCTAGCAGTGGGGCGCACTTTGGCAGCGATAATGGAGTATTATCAAAAAGAAAATGGCGAAATTGAGATTCCTAAGGTATTAGAGCCATATATGGCACAAAATGTGCTATACAAGGCATAAAATATGCAAAATCTTATGATGATTTTGCGCAAAAAATCTTAATATGACTTCTAAATCGTTGCAATGAGAAATCTTATGAGAAATTTTATGAAAAATCTCTTATGGGAAAATCTAATTTTTAGGGGAAAAAATGCCACCAGAGCCTAGTATAAATAGCATACAAGAAACCCAAGCAGGTGGAGAAAACAGCGCAAAAGCAGGGGGCAAGCTAGATAATCTTTTGCAAAAAATCTCCCCCATCATAGACCCCATTATCGCGCCACTTTTAGAAAATCCTACATTTGAGAAAATCTACAAAAATAAGCCACTTTTTTTTGGGATTTTAGGCGGTGCGTTAGCGTTTATCATTATCCTTATAGTCGTCCTTTCGCTATTGCTATCCCCCAAAAGTGATGAGGAAGAAGAGGAAGAAGATTTTGTAGAGAGGGCATATACTAAGGCTGAAATTGATGAGATTGTAAATACGCCATTGCCAGAGGCAAGCGATGAGCTAAAAGAATCTAATATGGATAATCTAATCATCAAAGGAAACTTGCTATATCAGCAAGGTTTGCACAAAGAAGCCTATCAAGTGTTTCGCAAAATCGCTGATTTTTCTCAATCCATCGCAAACTACAATCTAGGCACGATTCAGCTAAAAAACAACTCTTATGAGGATTCTATCGTGGCGTATGCAGACTCCATAGAGACAGGGCAAAATATCTCTGCAAGCTCGATAAATGCGGCTGTGGCTGCGCTAAAAATCAATCGCTATGATTTATCAAGCCATTATCTAAAACTAGCAAATCAAAATCTTGCAGAAATCGCAAATGAGCCATTTTTTAGCTATGCTTACGCGCTTTTGTCGTATTATAAGGGAAATTATTTTGAGAGTTTATCGCCCTTGCTAAATCCAAATTCAAAAGATTTTTCTACGCAAAATGCCAGACTTGCGGCGCATATTTTTACGATTTTTAGCGATGATGAAAACGCACTAAAATCTATCCAAAAAGTCGCCACGCCAAATGATGACAAAACCATAGGGTTGCTATATGCCAGAATGGCACAATATCCAAAAGCAAAATCCCATTTGCTTAGCTATTTGCGCTCACACCCTAGGGATATTGATTCTATGCTTGCTTTGGGGCTTATTGATTTAAAGTTAGGCAATTATGCGGGGGCGGCAAACGCGCTAGATTCTATCTCATCAAATAGGGGATTTCAAGAAAAAGCACAAAAAATCTACCCTATCAAAGTCATCATAAACCCAGAGCTTTTTGATGTGGGATTGGCTCAAAAAATGTTTTGGGAGAGGGATTTTGAAAACAAAGACAAGCTAGGGTATAAAATGCTTTTTTATTATGCGCCATATCGTGTGTTTGACGCCAAAAGGGCATTGGAGGAAATCTCTCAAGCATCTAGCCTAACCCATATCAATATCGCAGAGGGCAAAAATATGCTACTTAGAAGCTCTACGACTTCTAAGATTGATAAGCAAATACTAAAAACCCTTGTGGAGTTGGAAAGCAAGGATTTGCGAGAGGCGTTGAAATTTTTGCAAGATGCGACAAAAAACAATCCAAATCACGCGATTTTGTATTATAACTTGGGGCTTGTGCTAGCACAGCTTGGGCATTATGATGATGCGTATTCGCATTTTATCCGTGCGTATTATTTAGACCAGAGTGATTATGTTTCGGGGATTTTTGCCGTGCTTGCGGGTAGATTTAGCAACAAAAACACAAGCAGAATCAACTATGATTTGTTGCAAAGATTTTATGATGAGGAGTTTAGCGACCCGACACAAAAAGCGTATATTGAAAATTTTTTAAACTACCTAAATGACAATCAATTTCAAGAGCGCGATTGGATAAAAAACGCCAAAACAAAAGAGCCGATTTATTATGTGCTTGAGTTTATCTACGCACTAAAAAACAAAAGCAAAAAAGAAATGATAGAAAATATAAATGAGATAAAAAACATATACCCAAACGATATTGTGGCAAATATTTTGGGGATTTTGGTGGGGAGTTTTGGCGAAAATCTACAAGACATAAGTATTAGTATGTATAATCTTTTTAATGAACAATCACTTGATTTGCGTCCGTTGCACTTAGGTGGTGCATTTCCTAGAGAATTGTATGTCTATACGGGTTTTGTAACAGGCTCTTTGCAAAATCAAGCCCGCATAATGCAAAACTACCTAATCGCAAATGATAGCGACCCTAGAGGGACTATGCAGACGCTTGGAGCGATTTATATCTATCAGCGCGAATTTCAAAAAGCATACAGCATATATACTACGCTTGTAGATGAGCTAAAAGAGAGCGATAGCCATACGAGATTTTTAGCCGCAGTGAGTGCGGTGGGCGCGGGGAATTATCCCGATGCAGTGCTACTGCTACAACTTGCCAAAATGGAAACCCCCACTGCCTATGAAGCAAGATATGGGCTAGGCTTGCTCTACCACGCCGCAAACAATCTAAAAACCGCAGCGATAAATTATAATTTTATTTCTGTGGCAAATTTTCATTCGCAATTTTTTGATTTTCAAATCGATACGCAAAAAATCCATTCTTTTGAGCTAGTGGATAAAAATAATGGCAATCCAGAGGATAATCCACCAAGCCAAAACACAGCAAGTATCACACCACAAAATCAAAATCCACAAAATACGCAATCTAGCGATTCTACAAAAGAAAATGATAAAGCTAATGATATATTGCAAGATGGGCTAGATAAGCCTGTGAAAAATCCCCTGCTAGACGCATAAATATCTAAAAACTAAAACAATAAAACAAGACAAAGCAAGACGCCCCAAAAGTAAAATCTAAAAAAAGCCAAATAAATGTCCTCCATACTAGATTCTCTAAACCCAAAGCAAAAAGAAGCTGCACAGCATATCGATGGGGCATTGCTAATACTAGCAGGGGCAGGCAGTGGCAAGACAAAGACGCTAACCTCTCGCTTAGCCTACCTTATCAAAGAAGTAGGGGTGTCCCCAGATTCTACGCTTACCCTTACTTTTACCAACAAAGCCGCTAGCGAAATGAGAGAGCGCGCACTAGATTTATTGCACCAAAGTGATGAGGGCGATTTTAGTTTTTCGCATTTTCGCTCATTGCCCCCGCCTCTTTTATGCACTTTTCATCGATTTGGCTTGCTATTTTTGCGTATGAATATTTCACGCTTAGAGCGCAGTCCAAATTTTACGCTCATCGACACAGATGACCAAAAACGAATCATAAAGCAAGTTGATTCTAGCGTCCAAAGCGCGATGATTTTAGGCTATATTTCAAACCAAAAAAACGCCCTTGTATCCGCTAGAAACGCCACTTTATGTGCCGTAACTCCACAGCAAAAACTTTTTAGCAAAATCTATGAAAAATATGAGGCATTTTTGCTAAAAAATAATATGGTGGATTTTGATGATTTGTTGTTGCTTAGTTTTAGGATTTTAGATAGCGATGAAACGCTATGTGCGCAAATCTCGCAAAAATATCAATACATTATGGTAGATGAATATCAAGATACAAATCTGTTGCAAGTGGCGTTGCTAAAAAAGCTTTGTGCCACTCATCAAAATATCTGCGTGGTGGGCGATGACGACCAGAGTATTTATAGTTGGCGGGGGGCTGATATTGGCTATATTTTGGGATTTGCAAAAAGTTTTGATAACGCAAAAGTAATCAAACTAGAATCAAACTACCGCTCAAAAGCCCCCATACTAAACGCCGCAAATGCCCTAATCGCGCACAATACCTCGCGATTAGGCAAAGAGCTAAAATCTACTAGAGGCGATGGGGATAAAGTAAAACATATTTATAGCTATGATGAAAAAGAAGAGGCAAATATCATTGCCAAAAACATATCTAGCCTAATTTTAGATGGGGCAAAACCACAAGAAATTGCGATATTGTTTCGGCTAAACGCGCTATCAAGAAGCATAGAAGAGGGGCTAAACCGCGCAAAGATTCCATACAAGCTAATCGGTGCGATTAGGTTTTATGAGAGGGCGGAGATAAAGGATATTTTGGCGTATTTTAGGCTTGTGGTAAATATCGATGATGATTTTAGCCTAAGTCGAGTGATAAACACGCCAAAAAGGGGCATAGGCGAAGTGGTGCAAAAAAAGATTTTTTCTAAAGCACAATCTTTGGGGCTAAGTGTCGCACAAAGCTACAAGGCTGGGCATTTAGATTCTTTATTAAAGCCTGCGCAAAAACGGGAGTTAGAGGGATTTTTTAGGCATTTATCAGAGCTACAAGACGCGCTAGAAGAGAGTCCGCTAAAGTTTGTAAATGAATTTAGCGAAAAAATCAAAGTCATCGATGAGGTCAAAAACAAGCACGATGAAATCGATAGGCTTGCAAATGTGAATGAATTTTATGGATATTTCCGCGATTATATTATGCAAAATCCGCATAATTCTTTGAGCGATTTTTTGAGCGATTTGTCGCTTAGCTCGGGGCTAGATGTGCCTTTGCAAGATTGCGTATGCCTAATGAGCGTGCATAGTGCAAAAGGGCTAGAATTTGAATATGTCTTTGTGGTGGGAATGGAAAAAGGATTTTTCCCGCTGATGCGCGATGAGAGCGATTTAGAAGAAGAGAGACGGCTAGGCTATGTGGCTTTCACGCGGGCAAAAGATAGGCTTTTTCTCTCAAGCGTGCGTTCTAGGTTTTATAAAGGAAGTAGGGAATTTATGGATTTATCGCCATTTCTTTATGAGGCAAAGATTTTGCAAAAAAATCGCGCTAGTGATTCTAGCGATTTTGGCGATGAATATAGCGGGGATAGCGATGAAAGCGAGATGACGCTAAAAAGCAGTGGGGAGAAAAAAATCTATGCTATAAAAGGCAGTCATAAACCCGCACAAGAGGGCTTCAAAAAAGGCGATGCCATAAGGCATAAAATCTTTGGCGCAGGTATGATAAAAGAAGTGCAAGGCGACAAACTGCATATCAATTTTGGTGGAAGCGTGCGCGTGATAATGAAAGATTTTGTAGAAAAAATCTAGCTAGAATCTTAAAATCTAAAATCAACCCAAAAACAAAAAAGAGGCAAAAAGGGCAAAAATGAGACAAAAAGATTTTTTTCAACATTGCAAGGTGTTTTTTGCATTTGTTTTTGATTTTGCAAGTAAAGTGATTTTTTTAGTGTTGTTGTTTTGGATTCTCACAATGTCAATGGCACAGGCACAAAATCTACCCCAAAATCCTACCAAAGAAAATCCAAACAAAAATCCCCAACAAATAAACAAAGAAAACACACAAGAAAGCACGCTAGCACAAATCCAAGACTACATAGTGTCCGCGTATAGAGCGCATTATGCGGATTTTGATTTTGTCTTAGAAAATATCGAAATAAATATGCCTAAAAATGTGCAAGGCAAAATCCAAAAACTAACCCTGCCAAATAACGCCACCAAAAAAACAAGCGGGACGCTTATAGCCACGATAATGGATTCTAAATCCGTAGTTTCTGTGCCGATTTCTTATGCTATAAATGCAAGTTTGACCGTGCTACAAGCCAAAGTATCGATAAAATCTAGCACGGATATAAACACTCAAAACGCATTTGCCACGCGGGTAAATCTCTCTATAATCAAAGCCAATCCCCTGCCACCAAAAGAGCTGGGTCAAATCTCTGCACGCTCGCTTATCGCGCCAAACTCCATAATCACGCGCGATAAAGTCCAAGATAGGATTTTGGTGCGCAAAGGGGATAAAATAACCTGTATCTACAAATCCCAATCTATGCAAGCCCAAATCACCTTACAAGCCCTGCAAAATGGACAAAAGGGCAATGTCATCAAAGCCCAAAATCTCCAAAGTGGCAAAATCTTGCAAGTGAGAATCATCGATGATGGGGTGGGTGAGATTTTGTAAAAGATTTGTAAAAACACTTTTGATATAATGCAAAATCTTTTTGGCATAGATTTTTGACACGGATTTTTTACACGGATATTCTGCACGGATTTGGCAGGATTTGAAAAAATCTATTTTCAAAATCTAAAACTCGCAAAACAAAACACAAAAAAATGCAAAGGAAACAAAAATGCGTAAAGCAATATGCAAGGTCATTAAGCCACCAACAAACGCTTACAAAAAACGCAAAATCACTCACAAAAATCTAGCAAATTTTTTTAAAAAAGCAAAAAATGCGTTAAATGCGTTTGTTTTGCTAGCGTTTGTTATCGTTTTTTGCGGGGGCTTGTTAGCAGATTTTGCTATCGCTACGCAATCAGCACAAACTACGCAAATCACGCAATCAACACAAGCTACACAAACCACACAAACCACACAAACCACGCAAACCCAAAGCAAAGAATCCACGCTTCCTAGCGAACAAATGGCTAAAAAAAGAGATTCACAAACCTCACCAAAAAACGACTTGCAAAATCCTAATGACGCGTCATACAACCCATTGCAAATAAAAGCATTTGATTTAGCTATCAAGCATTCTTTAGGGCTACTTGAAGACGCATTTATGCAGGCAAAACTAGAATCTTATGCAAATCCGTTATTTTTGCGTGCGATTTTGTCGCTGATTGCGTTTGGATTTTTGTGGTTTTTTCGGCGGATTTTGACGCGATTTGTGATGTGGCTTATTAGCCTTAGTTTTCATCTAGCAAAGCAGGATAAACAATCCCAAAGCAAAATCCAGCGCGAAATCATAAAGCCCGTATCGTTATTTTTGTTTTTGCTAAGCCTTGATATAAGCATAAATATTTTGTATTACCCGCATTTAAGCCCAAAAGAGCTAGAAAAATGGTTTGCAGTGGGCTATGTCATAAATTTTGGTTGGTTTATCATTATCGCGCTTCGTGGCTACGCAGCTATTTTTATCAACGCCATCACGCAAAAAAGCGATACGCAACGATTTCGCAAAGAAGTGCTAAATTTGTTGCTAAAAATCGCATATTTTTTCATCATTATCATTATGCTTTTGTGGATTTTAAAGATTTTGGGCTTTAATATTTCGGCAATCATCGCTTCTTTGGGGCTTGGCGGGCTAGCTGTGGCACTCGCTGTCAAAGATATGCTTGCAAACTTTTTTGCCTCTGTAATGCTACTATTTGATAACTCATTTTCACAAGGCGATAGAATCGAATGCGGAGGGGTAAATGGCGTAGTCGTAGAAATGGGGCTTCGCCGCACGACTATCCGCACAAGCGATAACGCGCTCGTGCTAATACCAAACTCTGAACTAGCAAACAAATCTATCACAAATTGGAGTCGCAGAAAAGCAGGCAGGCTAATCAAACTAAGCATAGGGCTTACCTACGCCACCACACGCGCTCAAGTCATACAATGTGCTAGCGAGATAAAAAAAATGCTGCTAAGCCACCCCCAAATCGCTCAAAGCGATGATGAAAAAGAAAAGTTAGATTTTAGCGTGTCTTTTAAGCAGGATATTATTTCGGTTGATGATTATTTGGGATACAAAGCAAATGTCTATGTCGTGCTAGATGAGCTAGCGGATAGCTCGATAAATCTGCTGGTGTATTGCTTTAGCAGGGACATAAGCTATGGAGGATATTTGCTTGCAAAAGAAGAGATTTTGCTAGAGATTATGCGTATAGTAGAATCTTTTGGGCTTAGTTTTGCATTTCCAAGTCAAAGCGTATATGTCGAGCAAATGCCACCAAATACGATTACTGCGAGTGTGAAGTAATTATTAGGCAGAGTTTTTTGTATTTTTTGTATTTTTGGTTATTTTTTTGTTTAATCCAACTTAAGATTTTTTATGTTAGGATTAAATTAAATTAAATTAAAATCTGTTTTTTGCATTCAAGTATTTTTTAAAATGCTTCTCTAAAATTTATCTCTAAATTTTTTCACCCAATCCCTATTTTTTAAGATTTTATCCATAAGCCTAAAATATTTACAAAAACGCGCGCAAATCAAACTCATTTGCCGCGAGAATCTCCCCGCACAGCGCGATTGAGTTTCTATCGCGCATTGAGAGCGTGCAGATAAGTGGTTTGCTTAAGGCATTTTGGAGCTTTATAGAGCTTAGAATCGAGCTAGGCTTAAAGCGCGCCAGCGGGGAATCCGTGCAGACAAACGCATCGATTGCTTGGCTTAGCGTTGCGCGGGGACTTTGGTGAGAATCTAGATGTTGTGCCGTGCTTTTGCAATGCAAATTTTGCTCTGCCACGCTAGAATCCGCGCTAGATTTTATCGCATTTGTAGAATCTGCATTGCGCTTAGGTAGATTTTGCGTGAGTGTGGATTTGATTGTGGTGATAAACTCGCTTGTGTCCGCGCTTAGCGGAGGCGTTAGCTCAAAACTCAAAAACTCCCTTTGAGCACGAATTTTATCGATGAGATTCTCAATTTGTGTATTCATTGTGCCTCTTTGTGGTTTTGCCTAAATTGCTTCATTAGCGCGATAGTTTGGCTATCAATGTCGCTATTTTTGGCGTGCGATTTGGCGCGGGTTTGCAAATCGCTCAAAATCGATTCAAACTCGCTGTGTTTGAGATTTTGCCCAAATTTTGCTTTTATGCTTATAGATTCTATCTCTACAATCCCCACAAACACACCCCTTTCACTCCCTATAAACGCTTTTTTGCTAAAGCTAAAATGTTCGCTTTGTGGCTCATATTTTGCCACAAGTGCGCCTAAAACAGCGCGTTTATCCGCCAAATCCTCCACCACGCGAAATCTCCCCACCACAAGCGCGGAAAAGAAAAACTGCGTGGGTATCATCGCCCCACCCAAAAACTCCGAGCCTATGTAGGCGTATGGCTTTGCTACGCTAAAGTTCACTTTTGGATTGTTTTTTAGCAGGGCAAATTTGCGCCCTGCCTTTGCGCCGTGAATGCCGATTGCACCATTTGGCGCAAAATCGCTCAAATAGCAAAAACTAAGCGGTATGGCATAAGGCAAATCCGCCTCCAAATCAGGCACAATCAGCACGCCAAAAGGGATTTTATCAAAGTGGCGTTTGAGTAAATCCATATCATCGCATTTAAATTCCGCTCGTCTTATGGTGTGTCCTTTTTCTGTTTTGTAATGGAATTTTGCACATTTTAAAGTGGCAAAATTATTTTTTGATTTTAAGCAAATGTTTAGATTGCCACGATTTTGCTTCGCAAAATCTCGCAATGACGAAATATTTTAGATTCACACGCGATTCGCTAAATTGCGCAAAAAAACAATCGAAGTAGTTGCGGTGGTGCTTTGCGTTGTTTGTGTGTGAAACAAGCGAGATAAGACTAAAGCGTCTATCGAGCGCAGTTTTATGCACAAACAACGCAAATGATTACCCAAGAACAAATTGTGCCACCACGCAAATCTACGATTTACGCACCACCTTCACCGCCTCTACCATATTTTTTAAGCTCGGTCGCACTTCCTCCCATTTGCGCGTCTTTAGTCCGCAGTCTGGGTTTATCCATAGTTGGCTTTGTGGCAGGACTTCTAGCAATGCCTTAATCTGTGCCACGATTTCCTCTACACTAGGGATTCTAGGGCTATGAATGTCATACACGCCCGGTCCCACTTCGTTTGCATAGCCCACGCTTTTAAAGACTTTGAGTAGCTCATTGCCACTTCGCGCCGTCTCAATGCTTATCACATCAGCGTCCAACGCCTCGATTGTCTTAATAATGTCGTTAAACTCGCTATAACACATATGCGTGTGAATCTGCGTTTCGTTTTTTGCCACTGCAGTGGAGATTTTAAAGGATTCTAACGCCCACCGCTCATATTCTTTGATATTTTCCGCGCGCAATGGATAGCCCTCTTTAAACGCCGCTTCATCGACTTGAATGATTTTCACCCCCGCGTTTTGCAAGTCGTTGATTTCATCAGCGATGCCTAGTGCGATTTGCTTACACACCGCTTCACGCGCCAAGTCATCGCGCACAAAGCTCCAATTTAGAATGGTAACTGGACCTGTCAGCATACCTTTCATTATCTTGCTTGTGAGGCTTTGAGCGTAGGTTATCCACTCCACCGTCATAGCCTTTGGGCGCGCCACATCGCCATAGATGATAGGGGGCTTTACACAGCGTGAGCCATAGCTTTGCACCCACGCATTTTTGCTAAACACAAAGCCCTCCATCTGCTCGCCAAAATACTCCACCATATCGTTGCGCTCTGGCTCGCCGTGCACAAGCACATCTAGCCCCACTTCTTCTTGGAATCGCACGCAATCAATGATATATTCTTTTATGCCCTTTTCATAGTCGCTTTGGCTTATTTCGCCTTTTTTATACCCTAGTCGCAATGCACGGAGTTCAGGCGTTTGCGGGAAGCTCCCGATGGTGGTGGTGGCGAGGTTTGGATAGCCTAAAATTTCGCGTTGAATCTTAATGCGCTCTTTAAATTTTAAATCGCGCTCTTTTTTGCTTATCCCCGCCACGCGCTCACGGATTTTTGGATTATTTGTGAGGGTGGATTTTGCACGGGAGAGGTTTGCCTGCTTATTTTGCTCCCACGCGGATTTGGTTTCGTTTGTAACGCCATTTCTAAACACAGCGTTTAACAGCACGATTTCGCTTAGTTTTTCCTCTGCGAAACTTAGCCAAGAGAGGATTTCAGCGGGGATTTTGCCACTCTCTTCGCCAACCTTGCTAAAAGGCGTGTGAAGCAATGAGCAAGAGGACGATACCACGATACGCTCTTTTGGCACTTTTAACGCGATTTGTTCTAGTAAAGCGAGTTTAGATTCCAAATTTGCCACCCAAATATTGCGCCCATCGATTACCCCCGCAAAAAGCACTTTATCGCTTTTGGCTATGGACTCAAGCGAGTCAAAATTCTTTTGCCCTGTTAAAAAATCTAGCCCGATTCCATAGATTTTGCTCTCAAGCAAGATTTCGGTGAGTTCCTTGCTATGCTCAAAAAATGTGCTTACGATTGCTTTTACGCCCTTGTCGCTGATAGAATCATAAATGCACTTAATTGCACTCCCGCCTTTACCGCATTCTAGCCCAAAGATTTGCTCATCAAACCCGCGCACAAAAATCGGCTCACTAAATTCGATGATGATTTCAGAATCTAGAGCTTTTAGCCCCGCGACAATCTCATCGATTAAGTCCAAATATGCGGATTTTAGCTTTTTGAAAATCGCGTGAGAGTCGCCACTTTGGATTTTGCTTAATGCAAAAAAGCTAAAAAGCCCAATAAGGTTGATTTTTGGCGTGTGCCCTAGCGATTTTGCCTCTTTGACTTGTGCGATTATGCCACTTGCGTCCGCGTGGTAGCTGTCATTTTCGCTTAGTTCTGGCACGACATAGTGATAGTTGGTGTTAAACCACTTTGTCATCTCGCACGCCACGCCGTTTTTATGCCCGCGTGCTAGAGCGAAGTAGCCCTCTAATCCGCTTAGATTCGCAAATCTTGCGGGCTTTGCGCCAAGCGCGTAGGCTAAATCTAGCACATTGTCATAGAAGCTAAAGTCATTGACACAGACAAAATCTAGTCCTTTTGGGGCGTTTGCGCTAGTTTTTGCTTCGCCATTTGCGTTGCTTGGCGCGATGATAGAGGCGTTTGCTTGCAAGCCCCAATGCTTTGCGCGTAAGTCTTTTGCTATGCTTTGTAGCTCTGCCTCGCTTGCCTTGCCAGCCCAAAATGCCTCTAAAACCTTTTTTAGCTCTCTGTTTTGCCCGATTCGCGGGAATCCTAAAATGTTTGTTTGCGGAGTGCTAATCTTGCTCATAAGTTGTCCTTTTATCGTGTGGAGTGTCGTTTTGGATTTATAAAAAATTTCATAGAATCCAAAACCTAAAAAAGCTAGAATTATATACAAAATTTATTAAACACAATATGTGTTTATGCAAAAATATATAAAAAATGCAGATTTTTTGCGCAAAATGTTATAAAAAAACAAAAACTTAAACAATGTAAAAAAATAAAAATTTTACAAAAAACCTCCACTCATTTACCAAAAAAAAAAAAAACGGCTAATATTCTTTCACCATAAAAACGCGGATTTGGTATGACAAAGATAAGCGCAAAATATATGTGAGGAAAAAAATGGCAACAGATACAAATAGACAAAATGAGACTAAAAGCAGGTGGGGCAAATTTAAAAGCGTGCTTCAAACAATGTGGGATAGAAATAAAAGTAATGTTTATCGGGTTAAAAATGTTTTTAGTAGCAACAATAAGACAATATTTTTAAGGGGGATTGAAGGTTCTGGTAAGACAACGATAAAAAATCTTTTATGCGATAATGAGAGTGAGCTAAAGACACAAAAAGCTACAAATGAACCTGTAGGTAAGTTTTATGCACCTGATAGCGTAATCGTGGATACAAAAGGTTCGAATGATGTAAATGATATAAAAGATAACGAATTGGGCAACTTGATACAAAAAGCCAAAGATAAAAAACATAACATTTGTTTGGTGTATGTGTTTGATGCAAGTAAATATTGGGGTATGCCAGAAAAACAAAAAGGTGCTATACCTTTTTTATATAATATTGCCAAACAAAAAAATATAGGATTTTATGTCGTTGGCACACATTTAGATAAGCTAGGCAATTCTATCGAGAAAGAAAAAAATGAGCAAGATATTCGACAAGACGAGAAAGAAAACATTATTTTGCAAATTATTCAAAAAGAATGTGGCGATAAAAGCAACATTAGCGACATTAAAATTGAAATTTTTGATTTTAGCAGTGATAAAGATTTTAAAGAAAAACAAAAAGATTTAAAAGAATTTTTAAGAATAAACACATAATGTTTTAACCAAAAATGTTTTAATCCCACACAAATAAGGAAAAAAGAATATGCCAACTTTGTATAACTCGTATTTTTTAACATATCTTGTTGTCGCATTTATCGCAGACATTATAGGTATTATAATGTTTTTTGTAGCAAATAAAATAAGAGATAAAACAACAAATGGTGATAAGTCGTTGATTTATGTCATTCTATGTGCAATAATATATGTAATAAAGGTGTTATGTTTTTTGCCCGCATTTTTTGCGTGTTGCTTTATTATTTTTATCATATATCTAATATATTTGCTGATATGCTCGATAGCAAAAAAAATCATAAAAAAGGCATAAAATGGTAATCGCAACGATACAAAGCATAGTGCATGGCAAAGGGGATATAACCGCATATAATGGCAAGCTAGTAGAGGGCGATGAGAAACAAAATCTTATAAACTATCTATATGAAGCCCTGCAAGGCAAAAAGCTGGGGGAAAATGAGATTTTTAAGCCGATAGGTAAAGCAAAAACTGCGTGCATAATAGAGCATTGCGAGCGTGATGAGAGCGGTCGCATACGCAATGCGGTCGTGCTGATAGAAAATGCTAGTGATGATGAGATACGCGATACGCTTGATGCTTTGGGGATTAGTTATCATCGTTTTTGTGAATTGCGAAGCGATTATCGTAAGCGCGCAATCATAAAGGCTAGCGTTGTTTTGTTGGCAGTCATTGTGGCGTGGTTTATATTTATCAAATAAGGAGCAAAAATGGCAGAGCAATATTTACTATGGGTAGGGCAAAAAGCACACTACGCCTTAGAATATGAACCTAACACAAAAGGCAAGGAGCTACTAAAAGCAACAGAAGCAAAAGTAGTGCCTCGATGTGAAAAAGAGAATGTAAAGACTTATGAGGAATGTTTTGTCAAAGATGCGAATAAAGATACTAAGCTAATCAAACTTAATAAGTATGATTTAGATATGCTACTTGTGCGCTCGCCTGTGTATGATAATGTGTATTATCCACTTGATAAATATGCGCAATATTATAAAGAAGATATGAAAAAAGAGTTTTTCAATCTTTCTAGCTATATGGGTGCAAGTGAGAGAGCGTTTGCGTTTGTAGAAAAAACAAAGTTGGATAAAATCGAAAATGAAAAAACACAATCTAACGCTAACATAGGCTATGTAAAAAGCATATTTGCCAAACTTGGCTTGTCATTTAGCCACCACGCTACTAGCCAACAAGAATCCAACTACGATAAACACACTTTAGAGCATTCGTATGCTAGGGGCGATAATGGCAAACATATAGCAATACCAAAGCGATACGAATATGTGAAAAAATATATTAAAGATAATAAAATCAATTTGGATAATTTTCCATCAGAGTTTGCGCAGGCGGTAAAAGATTATGCTGATGGGCGACTTGAAACTTGTGAGTGTTACTATAAAAAAGATGATAATGTGAGCGAGGAGATTAGAAAATGTGAGGAAAAATCTTTTGAAGTAATGGCGGATTTTGATGTGTTTTTTGGCAAAGCAAACAAAACAGCTAATGCAAATATAAATAAGCAAGACACAAAAGAAAAACAAGTAAAATCTAGCACAAATGAACAAATTATTTATTATCTAAAAATTAAAAAATGGGGTGTTTTGAAAAAAATAACAAGTGTTGAATGGTGGTCTGAAAATGTTTTACGCGCTTCATCTGGCGCATTAGTAGGAATACCATTTTCTCACTAAGCTACCATAAATATAAAAAAAGGCAAAAAATTATGCTAGTGGCTATTGGCTGGATTGTTTTGGGGTTAGTTGTATTGGGTATTTTATATATTAGTCTTTTGTTTGCGTTATTTATCGGGCTATTTGTCGTAACGGCAATAGGGCTTGAGCAGGCGTATTGCTGGTATGCGGGAGAGGATTTTAGTGCGGGGTGGGTAGGTGCTGGCATAGCTTGTGGCTTGCTTTTATGTTATATGCTTGTTTGTGTGATTGTCGAAAAAATCAAAGGTGATTAAAAAGCTAAAAAAAACAACCAAAATCTAAAACGATTTTGGTTGTTTTAAGCCATTCTATTGTGTTTTAGATTTTTGCTTTTTTTAGCGTTTTTTGCTGTTTTAAGCTAGGCTAGCATATTTGCGCTCATATTTGCGACTATGTAGGCAAAGGCAAAAATCGCACAAAATCCAATAAAAAAACCAACGCTACAAAAATATGCGAAACTTTATCAAACTTGCAAAATCTTATGCGTTGCTTAAGAGATTTTATAAGTTTTTTTTGGCACAATTACACAGATTTTTTGTTTTAATGTCTTTTGCAATGTGTCTTGCGTGATTTTCACGATTTTCACGATTTTCATACGGGCATTTTGCAAAAACTTCTAATCACTTGTAACTAACTTGTAATCAAAGGTAATGCCAAATGCAACACGCTAACAAATCTAAAAACAACACAAAATCTAGCAACGCTAGTAACGCCTCGCTACCAAAAAATGCAAAATCTACCACCAAAATCCACAAATCCCCCAAAATCTCCCCCAAACTCTCCAAAGAAAACGAGCCACTGCTAAAACAAATGGCAAAAGAGTTGCGGTTTTTGTGTGCTGATATTGTAGAAAATGCAAATAGCGGACACCCAGGGACACCTATGGGGCTAGCAGAAGTCGCCACCACTCTAAGCTATCATATAAACCTAAACCCCAAAAATCCTAAATGGCTAAATAGAGATAGGCTTGTATTTAGCGGTGGGCACGCAAGCGCGCTATTATATTCACTGCTGCATTTATGGGGATTTGATATTAGTTTGGAGGATTTACGCGCATTTCGCAAGCTAGACTCAAAAACGCCCGGACACCCCGAATACCCCCTAACGCAAGGCGTAGAAATCACCACAGGACCGCTAGGGCAGGGCATAGCAAATGCTGTGGGGTTTGCGCTAAGCCAAAAGCACGCAAACCACATTTTAGGCAAAAATGCACAAAATCAAACCGTGCTAAATCACAAAGTTTATTGCATTTGTGGCGATGGGGATTTGCAAGAAGGGATAAGCTATGAAGCCTGCTCTTTGGCTGGATTTCATAAGCTAGATAATTTGATTTTAATCTATGATAGCAACAATATCACTATTGAAGGCGAAGTGGGGCTAGCCTTTAGCGAGAATGTCAAAGCGCGATTTGAAGCGCAGGGCTTTGTCGTGTATGAATGCGATGGGCACGACTTTTTTAGCATAGATTCTGCGCTTGCGACAGCTAGGGCAAATGCGACCGCCCCTACGCTTATCATTGTCCATACCACCATAGGAAAAGGTGCTAGCACGCTAGAAGGTAGCCACAAAACTCACGGAGCACCGCTTGGAGCAGAGATTTTAGCGCGTGCCAAAAAAGAAGCGGGGCTAGATTCTAGCAAGGCTTTTTTTATAAGCGATGAAGTGCGTTTTGCTTTTTTGGCGACAAAAGAAGTGGGAGCTAGCCTAGAAGTGCTATGGGAGAAGCAACTAACCAAACAAAATCAAGCGATTTTAGATTCTCTCATCTCTCCAAATTTTAGCGCGATAAAATACCCTAGCTTTGAAGTGGGCTCTAGTATCGCTATGCGCTCAAGCAATGGCAAAATCTTAAATGCGATTAGCAAGCAGATTTTGGGATTTGTAGGGGGGAGTGCGGATTTAGCCCCGAGCAACAATACTTCGCTAGAAAATGAGGGGGATTTCCCAAATGGCAAAGTGGCACATTTTGGGATAAGAGAGCATTCGATGGGGGCGATATGTAATGGAGTGGCAAATTATGGGCTATTTTTGCCATTTTGCGCGACATTTTTTGTGTTTAGCGATTATATGGCGGCAAGCGTGCGTGTGGCTAGCATTATGCGCTCTAAAGTGTTTTATATTTGGACGCACGATTCTATCGGCGTGGGCGAAGATGGCGCGACTCATCAGCCTATCGAGCAGCTTAGCCATTTTCGCGCTATGCCAAATCTGCTTGTGTTTCGCCCCGCAGATGCAAATGAAAATGTCGCCTGCTGGCAAGTGGCTCTAAAAAATAGCGTGCCTTGTGCTTTTGTGCTATCGCGACAAAATCTGCCTATTTTAGATTGCGCGCTTGAGCCTACTAGCAGGCTAGAATCCATACAAAAAGGTGCGTATATCATCAAAGATTTTGCCAAAGATTCTGCCAAAAATCCGCAAAATAATTTTTCGCAAATCACGCTTTTGGCAAGCGGTAGCGAAGTGCATACCTGCCTAGAATCCGCACAAATCCTAGAATCTAGCGGGATTGCTACTAGGGTGGTTAGTATGCCTTGTTTTGATTTGGCATTGCAAAACAAAGAGTGGGTAAAATCTCTGCTTGTAGGCAAAGTCCTATGCGTAGAGGCTTCACGCGGTTTGGAGCTGTATGCGTTTGCTGAAAATGTGCTAGGTATGGATAGTTTTGGGCATTCTGGCAAGGGCGATGAGTTGTTTAAATATTTTGGATTTAGTTCGCAAAATATCGCAAATCGCGCTAAAGAGTTGTTAAACAATACCAAAAAGTGCTAAAATCGCATAAAATCTACGCAAAATCCAAAATGGAGATTTTATAAGCAAATGAATAAACGCCTCCCAAATCCAAAAACGCACGACAAAGCGCGACTAACAACTAAAAATCACGAGATAATATGCGCTAGGGGATTCCCAAGTCATAGCCAAAAAAAAGCGATTTGCAAAAATAACGCTATTCAAAGCACAGACAACACGCGCACAAAAGAGAGTGGCTCAAATGTGCTTGTGCTAGGAATCGGTGCAAACATAGGCGACAAAGCTAAAATCCTAGCTAGATTTTGGCATTTGCTTTGCTTTTTTGCTTTACATTCTAGGATTTTTAGCATTGCCACTAGCCCTATTTATCGCAATCCCCCTTTTGGCTACATAAATCAAGCGCATTTTTACAATGCCATCATTGTGCTTAGCACTTCGCTTAGTCTTTTGCAATCTTATGCGCTTGTGTTTTATTTGGAGCGTAGGTTTGGCAGGGGGCGAAAAAGGGAGTTTAAAAACGCGCCAAGAATGCTTGATATTGATATAATTTTTTATAATGATTTGTTAGTAAAGAGAGGCTACCTAGACTTGCCTCACAAAAATTACCATAAACGCCCTAGCGTGCTAGTGCCTATGTTACTTTGCGGGTATATGTTTTGTGGATTTTATGGTAGCACAAATCGCTTGCAAGGCGCAAGCAAACAAGTCGCAAGCAAAAAGGATTATTACAAAATGTATTGCAAGGGGCAAAAATGAAAACTTTTACTTTTAGTGGCGAGACACCAGCAGAGGCGTTGAAAAAAGCACGAGATGCGCTTGGCGATGACGCGATGATAATCCAAACCAAAGAAGTGCGCAAAAAAACGCTAAATCAAGCAGGGCTATACGAACTTGTAGTGGGGGTAAATGATGATGTGATTTTGCCTAGTGAAGCGGAATTGACTCCGCAAAATCCTCATTTTTTAGAAAACAAAAATGATGAAACAGACATAAAATCTCTGCCAAAAAATAGCATAAAACGCAGGCTTAGCGAGATAGAGGAGAGGGAATTTGCCGAGAAAAAACGGCAAAAAAATCTAAGCAAAATGCTAGATGATGATGTAACCATACAGCTTTCAGACGCAGTGCGCGAAATCCGCGAAGTGATGGGCACGCCTAGCCCTGTAAATCGCACAAATCCCACAAAAAGACGGGGGAGAAAAAGCGAAAAACTTATCTTGCCTGAGACTTCACAAATCGAGTTGCGCGAAGATGATGAGGAAAATCTAGCCACATATCCGCAAAATCCACAAAATCCTTATCAAATAGAAGCACAAAATCTAGCTAGCCTAGATTCTACCATAAACCCAAATGCGCAGGCAAATACGCGCTTTGCAAATGATGAAGAGTGGGAATATGGCTTTGATGAGTTGGATAATGAATTTAGCAAGGCAAATGCTTATACGCAGGCTAGGGCGTATAATTCCCTAGAATCTATCAAAGACATAAACAACGCTGCCCCGCAACAATTCACACCCAAAAAAATAGCCCAAAACGCAGCAAACACTAGCAATAAAGAAGCCCTAAAATCCGCGCTCAAAAAAATCAAAAACGCAAAAGACGCCCTAGATGTTGCAAGTGCGCAATCACAGCAGGCAAATTCTCAAGCAAGCCTAGAATCTAGCGCGTTTAAAGAGATTTATAGCGAGCTAAAATCGCTAAATGACAAAATCAAACTTATCCAAAATACGCTTTGGGAAGAAAAGCGTCCAAATATGGCAATCGAAGTGCCAAAAGAGTTTGCCGAAATCTATCGCATAGCCAAAGCAAGCGGTATGAATAAAGAACATATCGAAGAGATTATGCGACTAAGCACAGAATTTATGCCACTTAAAATGCGCTCACAAAGCGCGACTATCAAGCGGTATTTTCGCGAGGTAATGCGAAAAATGATTTATTGTCGCAAAGAAAATAGCGTGGGCAAAAAAATCATCATTTTTGTAGGACCCACAGGGGTTGGCAAAACCACGACTATCGCAAAGCTAGCGGCTAGATTTTCGCAGATTTTGCCACAAAAGAAAAAAGTAGGGCTTATCACGCTAGATGATTATCGTATCGGAGCGCAAGAGCAGCTCGCGTGGTATGCACGCAAAATGCGAATCAGCATTGATTCTGCAAGTGATGTCAGCGATTTTTTAAGCAAAATCGAAGCGATAAGGTATTGTGATTATATTTTTATCGACACCGCTGGGCATTCTCAATACGACAAGCAAAAAATCAACGCGCTTAAAAAGTTTGTCAAAAATGACGAATATAAGATTGATGTATCGCTTGTGCTATCTGCTAGCACAAAGTATGAGGATTTAAAAGATACTTACTTAGCGTTTAGTGAGCTAGAGATAGATACTTTTATTTTTAGCAAGCTAGATGAAGCGCGTGGGCTTGGCAATATTTTCTCACTTGTCTATGAGACAAAAAAGCCCATAAGTTATCTTTGTGTGGGGCAGGAAGTCCCAAGCGATGTGATTGTAGCGGACAATAATTATCTCGCCGATTGTTTGATGGGCGGGTTTTTTTACCCCGATAAGGAAACAAAATGAATCAAGCACACAACTTAGAATCTATGATGAAAGCCCCTAGAAAGACTACGGCAAAATTTATCGCCGTTACTTCTGGCAAGGGTGGCGTAGGCAAGTCAAATATTTCTGCAAATCTTGCGTATTGCCTACACAAAATGGGCTATCGCGTGGGGGTTTTTGATGCGGATATTGGGCTAGCGAATTTGGATTTGATTTTTGGCGTAAAGACTGAAAAAAATATTTTGCACGCATTAAAAGGCGAAGTGGATTTTAGGGAAGTCATTTATGAAATCGAAAATGGCTTGTATTTGATTCCCGGGGATAGTGGGGAAGAGATTTTGCGATATTCATCTACAAATATGATTGAGGATTTTGCAGGGGATACGGATATATGGAATCTATTTGATTATGTCGTGGTGGATACCGGCGCGGGGATAAGCAATATGACGCAGGCTTTTTTGCGTGCAAGTGATTATATCATCGTAATCACCACGCCTGAGCCCTCATCAAAGACCGATGCTTACGCTATGCTAAAGGTAAATTCTAAATTTACAAATGAATGTATGATGCTAGTAAATATGGCAAATACCCAGACGCAAATCACGCAAGTGTTTGATACGATTTACAAAGTAGCACAAAAAAATATCCCAAATCTACGCTTGCAACTTTTAGGCGGATTTACGATAAACAACGCATTAAAGCAAGCGATTTTGCGCAGGAAAATAATGTGCAAAGTCGAGCCAAATAATGTTTTTTCGACTTCTATGCAGACGATTGCCAAACGGCTTGTGGATAAAATGGAACATAATATGCTTGAGAGACCCACAGACACGATTGGAAGCTTTTTCAAGCGTATTTTGGGCTATTTGTAGGCTTTGTGCTTGCTAGATTTTGGTTAGATTTTGGTTTTTATCAGCATAAAGCCAAAATCCAAAAAACCAAAATCCAAAAAACAAAATAAAAGTTTGCAAAACCTTGCATAAAACGGCAATATCCACACAACCATACATAACAAAGGGGTTAAGCGATGCGTATGTCAAATTTTATCAATCTCTCTGTTGTGGCAGGATTTTTTATCGGGCTAACGATAGGTTTGATAAAGTTTAATGAGCCTGAATTAGTGCTATTTTTGCTTATCATCGTTACGATTTGTATGTATCTCATCTCCCTTACAATGGCTGCAGTTTATACTTATATCCAAGACCCAAAACCTAGCTCTATGCTTGCAAACAAAGACTACATTGAGCAGCAACTTGACTATTTTGATGGCGAGTTTGACCACACAGAAAAAGAAGCGAGGGCGATTGCTAGATTTATCGCTAGCTTTGAGCTAAACGAGCAACAAGAATCAATCGCGCAAGCCAGCACCATAAACAATATCCAAACCCCCGCCGAAATCACCGAAAATCCCGCATAGACATAAAAGCCCCATAAAGGTTGCCAATGATACCTCAAGCCTACCAAGAAGTAAAACAAACAAACCAAGATGAGCTAGCCGTAGCCTACCTCCCCGCTGTCAAAGCTATGGCATATCGTATCAAAGAGCGTTTGCCTGCACATCTAGAGGTAAGCGAGCTTATCTCTATCGGCACAGAGGAATTGCTAAAACTAGCAAGGCGATATGATGAAAATCTAAATGACTCATTTTGGGGCTATGCAAAATCGCGCGTGTATGGTGCTATGCTTGATTATTTGCGTGCGCTTGATGTAGTCTCGCGCTCTTCGCGCAAACTCATAAAAGCCATTGACGCAGAAGTAAGCAGGTATTTTAATGAACACGAAGAAGAGCCAAGCGATGAATATTTATCAAAAGTGCTAAATGAGAGTGTAGAAAAGATTAAAGAAGCAAAGATAGCTTCAGATATTTATGTGCTTGTGCCAATCGATGAGCAATATAACATTATGGAGCCTACAAATATCATTGATAAACTTGAAAAAGAAGAGCTAGTCGATAAAATCCAATCCGTGCTAAAAACTTTCCCACAAAGAGAACAGCTAATAATCCAGCTGTATTTTTTAGAAGAGCTAAGCCTAAGTGAAATCAAAGATATTTTGCACATTACAGAATCTAGGATTTCACAAATCGCAAAAGAAGTGATAAAAAAGATTCGATATTCATTAGGAGAACAAAATGGCTGATATACTAAGTCAAGAAGAAATAGACGCCCTCCTAGAAGCAGTCGATGATGGCAAAGATGATGATACGCTTAGCCGTAGCGATATACTCCCACAGCGACAAGTAACGCTATATGACTTCAAGCGTCCAAATCGTGTCAGCAAAGAGCAACTCCGCGCCTTTCGCTCTATCCACGACAAGATGGCGCGCGCGCTATCTAGCCAGATTTCAGCGGTTATGCGCTCTATCGTGGAGATTCAGCTACATAGCGTAGATCAGATGACTTATGGTGAATTTTTGATGAGTTTGCCAAGCCCTACGAGTTTTAATGTGTTTTCGATGAAGCCACTTGATGGCACGGGCGTGCTAGAGATAAATCCTAGCATTGTGTTTCCTATGATTGATAGGCTTTTGGGGGGGAAGGGCGACCCTTATGACAATTCGCGTGAGTTTAGCGATATTGAGCTAAATTTGCTTGATACGATTTTGCGTCAAGTGATGCAAACCCTAAAAGAAGCGTGGAGCTCTATCACGGATATGTATCCTAGCATTGACGCAAAAGAATCTAGCCCAAATGTCGTCCAAATTGTCGCGCAAAATGAGATTGTCATAATGGTGGTTATGGAGCTTATCATCGGGCATTCTAGCGGTATGATAAATTTTTGCTACCCTGTGATTTCGCTAGAATCGATTTTGCCTAGACTAGGCAGTAGAGATGTAAATCTAGGCGAGACAAATTCCAAAAAATCGCGCAACAAAGAACTCCAAGCCCTAATCGGTGGCGCAGATGTGGGCGTAGAAGCGTTTATCGGTGGGACAAATCTCACGCTAAAAGAAGTGCTTGATTTGCAAGTGGGCGATGTGATACGGCTAAATGAGCCTGCTAGCGATGATGTGGTGGTGAGTATCGATGGGAGGGATAAATACCGCGCAAATATCGGCTTGCAAAGATTTCGCAAATCTATCAAAATCCAAGAAGAAATCCTAACCGAAAAAGACAAAGTCAAAGAAATCCTTGAAATGCTTGAAACCCAGCGCAAAAACAAAATCGAAGACGCCGAAAACGAAGAAGAGGAAGAAGACTAGATTTTGCAAACCAAAATCTAAAACACCAAAATGAACGATTTACAAACATTTAAAAATAAAACAAAAGGGAGGAATGCAAATGGATAGCCCATTTTTTAAGCTACTTATCGCTGAAACCATCTCTACGATTGAGGGTTTGACAGGAAATGCTCCAAGCGTGGAGTTTAAAAAAAGCGGTAGCGTGAGTGAAATCGTTACGGATTTTCCCTGCGCTCTTACTACGATAAATGTCAGTGGCGATGTCAATGCAAAAGCAGGGATAATCAACCCCATAGAATTAGTAACGGCGTTAAGCGATTTGATGCTAGGCGGGGAGGGAAATAGTGGCACGGAGGCAAGTAGCGATGATTTGGACGCGACAAAGGAAATCAATTCTAATGTCTTTGGCGCGATTGCTACTTCGCTAAAATCGCAAGGGGATTTGCCAAATTTGGATTTTGAGGTGGTGGGGATTGAGCTAATCGATGATGCTTCAAAGCTAGCAGATTTTAGCAATGCCTATGAAATGTCCTTTTCGTTAAATAGGGCAAATTCTAGCTATGTGGGCGTTATCTCAAAAGAGTTAGTCCCTTATTTTGAAGGTGGCAGCTCTACTCCTGCGACAGCTGCTAGCACAGGCGCGCAGTCCTCGCTAAGCCCAGATGAAATCCGCAATATCGGTATGCTTTTAGATGTAAATCTAACCGTAAAAGTCCGCATAGGGCAAAAGAAAATGCTATTAAAAGATGTCATCTCTATGGATATAGGCAGTGTCGTGGAGCTAAATCAGCTTGCAAACGACCCACTAGAAGTGCTAATCGACAACAAAGTCATAGCCAAAGGCGAAGTAGTCATTGTCGATGGAAACTTTGGAATCCAAATCACAGATATTGGCACAAAACGCGAGCGATTAGAGCAACTGCGAGGCGGGTGAAACCCTGCTTAAGTAGAAAAAATAGCCTAGCAAAATCATAGATTTTCATAAACTAGCGACTATGAAGCAAAAAATATGGAGACAAAGATTATGAGAAAAACCCCAGAGCATTTTTCGCTAGCGATTCCCGTTTTTGCGGAGGATTTGAGCGGGGATTTACTTAGTGATTTAGCCAAGATTAAGACACAAATCACAAAATCTAATGAGGATTTTAGCCAAGAATCTAGCCCAAAATCTAATGATGATTTTAGCCCAAAATCTAGCCAGCTAAAAAATCAAAATCCTAGCAAAAAATCTAGCGTAGATTCTAGTCAAAATGCTTTAAATAATGAGGCATTAAAAACATTAAAAAACAAGGCATTAAAAGCCCAGATTATTGACATTCGCCACTCTAGCGACTACGCCAAAAAGCACATAAAAAACGCAAAAAATATCACAGATTTTGAGAGTTTGTCGCGTGAGATTTTATCCCACAAAGACACGGATTTTTTATTGCATTGCTATTCAGGCTACACGGTGGCTATGCTAGGCAGTGAGCTAGTCAAAATGGGCGCGAACAATGTGTTTTTCTTTGATGAGGGCTTTGAATCTTTGTGCCAAAAACTAGAATCCACAACTTAAAAAGGGCGATAATGTCAGCGACACAAAAAAGCAAAAAAGATACTATTTTGATACTAGGCTATGGAAATATGGCTTCTGCTATCGCTTTGGCGTTGGATAAGCAGGGCAAATACGCGCTTGAAATCTGCGGACGAGATGTGCAAAAAGCGCGAGATTTTATCAGCAAACATAGTCTAAAAAACGCCACCGCGATAGAATCAAAACAATCTAGCCCAAGCCAAAATGACAGCTTAGATTCTAAGCCAAAAATTAAAATCCAAGATAAAATCTTGCTACTTTGCATAAAGCCAAAAGGGCTTTCTAGCTTTGTCTATGAGGGCAGGGCAAAGGGCGTTTATAGCGCGCTTGCGGGGGTAAATATCGCCACGCTAGAATCTTTTATGAGTGCAAAATATTTTGCAAGGCTTATGCCAAATGTGTGCGCTAGATTTAGCCTTTCAGCCACCGCGGTTTTTATCTCTACCAAAGAGGACAATGCTAAAAAAATCAAAAACCAAGCACAGCAAATCATCGAATCTTTTGGCAATGCGGTATTTCTAGCAAGCGAAAATCTTATCGATAGCTCCATCGCTACAAGTGGCTCTTCGCCTGCATTTCTAGCACTTGTCGCACAAAGCCTAATAGACGCAGGCGTGCAAGAGGGGCTATCTAGGGCAGATTCTACCTCTCTTGTAAGGCAGACTTTTAGGGGGTTTGCTTCTCTTTTGGACTCCGCTACACCCCAAGAGATTATCGAATCCGTTACAAGCCCAGCAGGCACGACAGCACAAGGGCTAGCGGTGCTAGAGGGCAAAGCAGTGCGCGGAGCGTTTCTAAAAGCCTGCAAAGCAAGCGTAAAAAAAGCTAGACAAAATAGCCTAAAATAATCTTTAATAAAAAAAAATTTACTACAATTTTAATGCGATTTTTTTATGCGATTTTGACAAAAATCAACGCCAATCAACGCCACAAAATCAAAGCAAAATCTAAAAAATAATCCCAAAAAAGCAAAATCAAAAAAACGACAAAATCTAAAAAAGGAGTGCTTTTATGCCAAAGCTACAAAATGAAGCGATAAATGGATATTTTGGGGAATATGGAGGGCGATTTATCCCCGAAACGCTGATGAATGCAATCTTAGAGCTAGAATCTGCTTATGAAAAATACAAAAATGATACAGATTTTAGCACTGAACTATCCACACTGCTAAAAACCTATGTAGGACGCCCATCGTTATTGTATTTTGCAAAATCTATGAGCGAAAATCTAGGGGCAAAAGTCTATCTAAAAAGAGAGGATTTAAACCACACAGGCTCACACAAAATCAACAATGTGCTAGGGCAGATTTTGCTAGCAAAAAAGATGGGCAAAACCCGCGTGATAGCAGAGACGGGAGCTGGACAGCACGGCGTAGCCACAGCCACAGGTGCTGCGCTTATGAAAATGGAATGCGAAATATTTATGGGCGAAGAAGACGCCAAAAGGCAAGCCCTAAATGTCTATCGTATGAAACTACTAGGCGCAAAAGTAAATGTCGTCTCTAGTGGCACAGCCACGCTAAAAGACGCCGTAAGCGAGACTATGCGCGAATGGACTTCACGCATAGATGATACGCACTATGTGCTAGGTTCGGTTATGGGACCACACCCATTTCCTACGATTGTGAGGGATTTTCAAAGCATCATTTCACGCGAGATAAAATCCCAAATATTAGAGCTAGAGGGCAGACTACCAGATGCACTGCTAGCCTGCGTAGGCGGAGGGAGCAACGCTATGGGTGCGTTTTATCATTTTTTAGGCGATGCGCAAGTTAGGCTTATCGGCGTAGAAGCAGCAGGGATGGGCATAGATACAAAAGAAACCGCTGCTAGCATTAGCACGGGCAAAGTCGGTATCTTTCACGGAATGAAATCATATTTTTGCCAAGATAGTTTTGGGCAAATCGCACCTGTATATAGCATAAGCGCAGGGCTTGACTACCCGGGTATAGGACCTGAGCACGCATATCTAAACGACATAAAAAGAGTGGATTTTGTCGCTATCAGCGATGATGAAGCGCTAAAAGCATTTGAATACCTCTCAAAGACAGAGGGGATAATCCCAGCCATAGAGAGCGCACACGCCATAGCCTACGGACTAAAAATAATCCCCAAAATGCCAAAAGATAATATCGTAGTGATAAATCTATCAGGCAGAGGGGACAAAGACTGCGCCGCTATGGCGAGGTATAAAGGGGAGGAAATCTATGAGTAACAAACTAGAGAGTAAAAAACTAGAATCCAAATACGCGCTATCTAGCGCATTTAGCCCAAATCCAAAAAACACCACAAAGCATAAAAAAGCATTTATCCCCTTTATCACTTGTGGCTATCCTAGTATCGCGCTAAGCGAGCAGATTTTATACGCGCTAGAATCAAATGGCGCGGATATTATCGAAATAGGGATTCCTTTTTCAGACCCCATCGCAGAGGGCGAGACTATCCAAAAATCCAGCGCAAAAGCCCTGCAAAATGGCGTGCATTGCGAAGAAGTGTTTGATTTTGTAAAGCGCGTAAGAAGCAAAAGCGAAGTGAAATTAGCATTTATGACTTATGCAAATATCATCTTTGCCTATGGCATAGAAGCATTTGTGGCTAAAATGGCTAGTTTGGGCGTAGGGGGGCTAATCCTAGCCGATGTGCCTTACGAGGAAAAAGGCATTTTTGTGAGCGCGTGTGAAAAATACGGCATAGATTTTATCACGCTAGTTGCCCCCAGCTCCAAACATCGCGTGGATATGGTGGTGCGAGATTCAAGCGGATTTATTTATTGCGTTAGCTCACTAGGCGTAACGGGCGTGCGAAGCGAAGTGGATAACGCCCTAGAATCAACCATAAGCAAAATCCGCAAATTTTCTAGCACGCCCATAGCCGTTGGCTTTGGTATCTCAAACCCCACTCAAGCCAAAAAAATCGCTTCCTATGCAGATGGGATAATCATCGGTAGCGCGATAATGAAAATCTGCGAAAAAAATGAAAAAGATGAAAAAAAATGCGTAGAGGAAGTCGCTAAATTTGCCCGCGAGATAAAAGTCGCGATTAGTCAATGATATAGCGAAAAATAATGAAAATAGTGAAAATGGCGAAAATAGCAAAAAGTAGCGAAAATGGCGAACAATAATGAAAGTAGCGAATGCGGATAGATTTTTAGATTTTGGGTTTTTTAGATTTTGGTTTTTTGGATTTTTTGGTTTTTTTTTTTTTTAGATTTTGATATATTTTTGGATTTTGCGTTTTTGTAGATTTTGTTTGTAGATTTTGTGTTGTTTTTAGATTTTGCTTTTTTTAGATTGTTGCGTGTTTGAGTGGATTTTGCTTTTTTAGATTTTGGCTAGATTTTTTTAGATTTTTAGCATTTTTAGATTTTGATTAGATTTTAGTTTGCGTTGCAAACATTGGCGCTATGAGTATGGCGTTATGAGTATGGCCTCATCAGTATAGCAAGCGTTTTGATACTTGCCATAAGTTTTGCCATACCCATTTGCTAAGATTTTGCTAGCAAAACACTTTGCCTAGCAAAATCCCAAACCCCCCAAAAAAACTACTAGAAACTATATGTGTAGCGCACATTGAAATTCCAAGTGTTTCGGATTTGTGTAGTTGATTTGCTTGAGTAAGTGCCATCTTGAGATGCGTAGCTTGTATCTACGATTGTCGCAGGCAAAAATGGCACTTTTGCCACCGCTTCGATTCCGTGATGTTTGGCTAGATTTGCTCTCAAACCTACATTTAGATGCGCATCAAAGCTAGCCGCAGGCGTGTTTGCAGTGGCTTTGTTGCCCAAAGCATTGGACTCTTTGGCATTTTCTTTTGCGTTATTTCTTGCATTTTTTATATCAGTGCCTGTGAGTGAATTTGCACCAATCCCAAGCCCGATAAATCCACCAATATCCAAATTTTCAGCACTATAAAAATTGCCTAGAAAATCCACATTCACGCCATAGTTGAATAAATTACCGATATTTCTAATAGCATTACCATCTACATCGCTACCCACAACAATATTTCCGTGTATGTGGTTAAAATTTGCATACCCACGCAAGCCTATTTTTGGGGTAAAGAAATGTTTATAGCCCACTGTGATTCCATAGCCAAAGCTATCTGCACCGCCCTCACTTTTTCCTTTGTATTTTTTTTTTGTTCCATTTGTTGTATTTGTATATTCGCCGTTGTATTCATAATTTAGATTTCCATAGCCTATACTTCCAGCCTCTAGCCCCACAAATACTCCGCTTTCCTCCGCATATACACCACTTGCTAGCACGCTAGCTGCCGCCACGCTTGTAACCATTTTTGACAATTTATTCATTGTCCTGCTCCTTATAAGGTAAATTTTCGCTCCGCTTTTTTATCCCTTTTTTGAAAAAGCATAAATGTTAAGATTTTGCGTTTTTTAGGCATTTTCACGATTTTTAGGCATTTCGCAATTTAGGCATTTTTGCAATTTTTAGGCTTTTTCACAATGTATAAACGCCACATAATGCGCCCCAAACAATCTCAAACACGCCTTAAACGCATTAAACACATTCAAATAAGCCCAAACGCTTAAACACATTCAAACGAGCTTAAACACATTCAAACGAGCTTAAAATACATTTAAATACATTTAAACATATTCAAACACGCTAAAACGCATTTAAGCAGGCTCAAAACACATTTTAAACACATTCAAACAATCTCAAATGCGCTCAAAACAAGCTCAAACGCATTCAAAACACGCTTAAAACAGGCTCAAATATGCGTCCAAACACGCTTAAACGCGCTAAGACACGCTTAAAAAACGCTAAAACGCGCCAAAATCCGCAAAATCTATCAAAAACGCGTTTTCAAACAAAAAAAAAAAAAAAACAAAAGCGTGGCAACATTCTACCCCCCCCCCTTATTAAGATTTGCTTAAAAGCAAAAAAATTTTTTGCTTTTTTTAAAAAAAATTGAACTTTTTAAAAATTTTTGAACTTTTTAAAATTTTTTGATTTTTTAATTTTGAACTTTTTTTAAAATTTTGTTTGTTTTTTTGTTAATTTTTGATTTTTTATTAAGATTTGCTTAAAAGCAAAAAATTTTTTTGCTTTTTTAAAAATTTTGATTTTTTAAAAAAATTTTGAACTTTTTTAAAATTTTTGTTTGTTTGTTTTTTTTGTTAATTTTTGATTTTTTAAAAAAAAATTGTTTTTTAAAATTTTTTAAGAAGTTATTTTTCAAAGCCACATTTTGTAGGCGTGTTGTAGGCGTGGCAATCCACAAAAATGCAAATTTTCACAATGACGGAAGTTCCCCCTCCCTTGCGGAGGGGGATTAAGGGGGTGGGTTTTCCGTCATTGCGAGCAAGTCGCAAGACTTGCGTGGCAATTATAAGCAAAAAAAAAAAAACACTTTATCAGACTAAATTTTCGCAAGAAACCCAAAGCATCTAAAAGGCGTTTTATTCGTCATTGCGAGAATTTGCAACTTTGTTAAAAGTTGCAAATTCGTGGCAATCTATTTTTTACGCATTGCAGTGTGGATTGCCACGCTCACTGCGTTCGCTCGCAATGACGATTTGATTGGGGGTGGGTGTCGGACTTATAGCATAAGCACAAAAAACAAGTCAATGTCAAAAAAGTTTTGCCGTCATTGCGAGCGTTGCAACGCAACGCGTGGCAATCTAAATCTATGTTTTTTTGAGATACTTCGCTTGCGCCCAGTATGACAAAGATGACAAAAACCAAGTTTGACAATGTCAAATCGTCATTGCGAGCAAGTCGTAAGACTTGCGTGGCAATCCACAATGCAATATAGACAAAATAGATTGCCACGCAAAAATTCGCTTACGCTCTTTTTGCTCGCAATGACGGCAATGCAAATTCTCAAGCAATGTAAATTCTCACAATGACGGGATTTCCCCCTCCCTTAGCACGAGGGGGTTAGGGGGTGGGTGTCGGACTTATAGCATAAGCACAAAAAACAAGTCAATGTCAAAAAAGTTTTGCCGTCATTGCGAGCGTTGCAACGCAACGCGTGGCAATCTATTTTTTACGCATTGCAGTGTGGATTGCCACGCTCACTGCGTTCGCTCGCAATGACGATTTGCTTGGGGGTGGGTGTCATTGCAAAATCGTAGCAATCTATTATTAGTTTTTGCCAAAAGCGTGTTTTTGCGCTTTTGTAGAGATAGATTGCCGCGCGTAACTAGCGTTCACTCGCAATGACAATGTGGAATGCAGATTCTCGCAATGACGAAAGAAACCCACCCCCTAGCCCCCTCCGCAAGGGAGGGGGGAATAAGAGGCTTTTAAATCCATAAGGGAGGGGGAAAAAAGGCAAAATCCTCCACACAAAATCCTACACAAATGTAGGAGAAATTTTTGTCATTGCGAGCAAAAAGAGCGTAAGCGAATTTTTGCGTGGCAATCTATTTTATCTATTGCTTATTAGTTGCTTTGATTGTGTTTGAATATAACAAACATTGTGAAAATGTCGTGGCGAAAATGTCGTGCTTATGTGGCTAAAACCACGCATTATTAAAAAGAGTCACTCATCGCACTTAAAACCGTGCATTATTAAAGCCACTAATCGCAATTAAAAGCGTGCATTATTAAAAAGCCACGCTTTACGCTTAAAAAGTGCGAATTATAAAAGCCACTCATCACGCCTAAAACCACGCAGTCCATTTGATGGACAAAGAATTTGCAAAGCCTTGCAAAGATGAGGGAGAAAATCCACCCACAAAGTAGATTCCCCCATAGCCTAGTGTGATTTCATTATTTTTTGCCACGCTCCACACAAAATCCAAATCCAAATTTGCATAAAGCAATGGCAAGTTTATATCGCCTTTGCTACTTAGATTTGCGATAGTAAAACTGGCGTTTTGTTTATTTAAAATATTGTATTTCCCACCTAGTAGCCAAAACATTTTAAAGCCACCATTTTTGCCAAAACTTTTGCTCCCTTTGAGAGAGAGGCTCACCTGTGGTAAATGCCAAAGATGAAATGGATAGTCCTCATTTGCTTGATTCATAAATTCTTTATTAAGGCTAAAGCTAGGCAAAAGTAGCAAATCATAGCTAATCCCTAGCTCTGGTGCGACATAGCTAGCGGCTTTTTCTTGGTAGAATGCTATGCCGATTTTGCCCTCTGTGCCAAATCCGTAGTTAAAAAGCTGGGTTTGTAGCTTGCCTGCGTAAGTGTTTGTCTCAAAATGAGGTGCGTTTATATCGCCTCGCAAAATGCCTTTGAAATAAAACTCTTTTAGGCTTTTTGATTTTAGGGCTTTGGAGGTGAAATAAGTCGCGCCAATCTGCGCGCTATGGGTTTGCAATAATATATTTTGCGCATAGACATCTGCTAGCGTGTGAGTGTATTCATAGCCTAAATATCCGCCTAAGATTCCGCTATTTCCCAAATTTCGCTGGATTCCCCCGATAATCCCTCCGCTAAATTCGTGCGCCCTAGACACGCTAGAATCGCTAAAGTAGCTATGTCCACCATAAGGCACGACAAACCCTATGTGGTTTTTGTTTTTGTCATAGGATAAAAATTTTTTCTCCAATCTTGCCTTGCCTCTATTTTGCCTTGAGTTTGTGGCGAGTTTTCGCATTTGCGGAGCATATCTAGGGGATGCGCCCGGTGGCGTGGTGGCGGATGGTTTTTCAAAGATTTGAGGTTGTTTTGATTTATTTGGTGTGGAGCGGAAATTTTTTTTCATCACCGAATCTAGCACGGTTTGCACCATCGTATTTCTACGCATATAGCCTAGCGTCATTGTTTTTAGGATAGTTATGCCATACGAGCTAGCCACATCAGCTTGCAAACTAAATCCTGTGCCCCTGTCTTGTAGCTTTATGCCCGGGGTTGGAGATAGATGTTCAAAGTTTGGCGTTACGCTACCTGCGGCAGCACCTTGAATGATTTTGTCATACTCATATATATCATTGACATTTGCGCCATTGCCATTTTCATCTAAGCCTACGCCTATGATTATGGATTCTTTTGCGATAGAAGAGACTTTTATGCTACCCGTATCGCTTCGTAGGTATAGGTGCTCTACGGGGGTTTTTGGGATTCCTGTGTAGCCTTGATTTTTAAAAGTATGTTGTTTTTTGTTGCCCCAATCTGTCCCTCCGCTAGAGATGGCAATCGTCCATTTATTTACATTTAGATTATTGATATTGCCATTTAGGTGGTAGCCAAAATTTAGCCCGATTTGCCCGTCATTTAGGTTCATTGTGTTTATGGTTTGGTTAGTAGTATTTGACCTATTGTCAAAATATAAAATATTCCCACCATTTAGATTTATGGTATTTATCACCCCGCCTGAATGATTTAGCGATAGAGTGCCACCGCTATTTATGGTGATATTTTGCACATTTCCACCGCTGATAGTGTAGTTTGTGATATTTCCCCCGCTATTTACTTCTACAAGTCGCACATTGCCACTGCTTGTAGTGAGATTGCCGATATTGCCTCCCTTATCGACATAGAGAGAGTCTGCATTCCACGCCTTGCTAGTAATGTATGAAGTGATATGCTCATTTGCGCTATATAGATTTTGGCAATAGGCTATGAGGCTTGCAAAAATCGCTATTTTGCAAGTGCAAGATTTGAAAATGTGGTATTTGAAAATGTGGGATTTGCAAGTGCTGATTTTGCATTTGCTATGTGGATTTTGTATGTTTGTATTAGATTTTGTCATAATATATTCTCCCTTAGAAAAAGTTGCGACAAATGCGTTACGCATAAGCGCGCTAGATTAAAAGTTAATGATTATATAACAAAATCTATCAAAACACGCAAAAATCGCGCTTTTGTATTTGATTTTGCTTTTTTGGGCAGGCGTTTTTGGTGCATTTTTACACAATTTTTGCGCATTGGCACAAAATCAAATCAAAAATATGTGTAAAATCGATACTATAATGAGAATTTATGCGCGTAATTGTTATAAGGTTAAGTATTTTTTTATCACTTTTGGTTATAATCCAAAGCAGTTGCAAGATGTGATAAAGCATAGATTTGCAACGGCGTAGCCACGCTACACAGCGTAAAATCACAACACAAAACAACACGCAAACAACGCATAAAAAACACGCAAAAAAGGTAAGATAAATGCCAACGACTAATCAAATCCAAAATCTAGCCACCCAAAATCCAACTTCGCAAAATCAAATATCACAAAATCTAACTTCTAAAAATGTAGATTCTAACGACATAGATTCAAACATTTCTCAAAATGCCACCCAAAATGCCTCCCAAAATGCAACGCAAAATCCCCAAAATACTTTTAGCACAGACGATTCGCTAGATTCTGCTATGGATTTGACTGCGGATTCTGCTATAAATTTTAATATGGATTCTACTTTGGCTAGCCATTCGGTAGATTTAGCCCACAATGTGGCAAGCGTAGATTTTGCGATGGCGCACGCGTTTTTTGGGGTATTTGTGCTATTTGTGCTTACATTTGTAGCATTTAACTACACGCTAAAAATCCAGCGTTTTATCTCACGCAAGCTCGCTACCAAATCCCGCGACAAACTCAAACTAGCCCCTTATGAATGCGGTCCTACTCCGCTAAAACAGCCTGCCAAAATCCCAAATCAGTTTTTTATCATCGCGCTATTGTTTGTGCTATTTGATATTGAAGTGGTGTTTATGATTCCGTGGGCTATCGTGTATAAAGAAGCGATACAAACTAGCGGATTTGGAATCTTGCTTTTTATAGAAATGATAAGTTTTATCCTGCTACTTGTGGTGGGGCTAGTGTATGCGTGGAAAAAAGGCGCGTTGCAATTACAAGAGCATAGCCCAAAAGACGCGCTTATAGCGCAAAATGTGCCACAATCATAAATGATTACAACAAATATAAGGAATCAAAAATGAATCAAAATGCCCTCTCTACAAAATCTATAAATGCTTCAAATCCTGCAAATATCGCAAAATCTAGCATAAGCCAACACGCTATAAAACAGCCCACCATAAAACAACCATCTATAAAACAACCCACCATAAAACAGCCCGCGCATTTTAACCCTATGACGCCTCTGCGCGATGCTAGCCTGCCTATCGCGCTAACCACGATTGACAAGCTATTAAATTGGGGGCGAAGCAATTCGCTTTGGCCCCTCACTTATGGGCTTGCGTGCTGTGCGATAGAGATGATGGCGACAGGGGGAAGTCGCTTTGATTTTGATAGATTTGGGACGATTTTTCGCGCGAGTCCTAGACAAAGCGATGTGATGATTATCGCGGGCACGCTCACCAAAAAGCACGCCGAATACACGCGCAGGCTATATGACCAAATGCCCGAACCAAAATGGGTAATCTCTATGGGTAGCTGTGCAAACACTGGCGGAATGTTTAACACCTATGCCACCGTGCAGGGTGTGGATAGAATCATTCCTGTGGATATTTATTTGCCCGGGTGCGCTCCTCGCCCAGAGACTTTGCAATACGCCCTGCTTGTGCTTCAGCGCAAAATCCGCTCAAATAAAGCAACTCCATCAAAACAAAGAAGAGTGATTTAGCCCACGCGCAAAAAGAATTAAAAACCAACGCAAAAAAAAGCCAAACGCAAACTAGAATCTAAAAAAAAATCTAAAAAAAGAGGATAAAAAATGTCGCAAGAAACGCATTTGCAAACGCCACAACATTTGCAAAATCCACACCAAAATCCACATAAAGATGTCCAAAGGCATTCTTATCACACGCCTAGATTTTATAAGCCAGAGCAAACGCCAAAGCAAGATATACAGGGCAGTGCGTGGGAAGTGATTTACAATCATATTAGCTATTTTCATAAAGTAGATTTGGCATATATCGAGCTAGGTTGCGCGGTGCTGTGGGTAGAATCTAGCGAGATTTTCCCCGTGCTACAAAGGCTAAAATCGCTAGGCTATGAAGTGCTAAGTGAAATGAGTGCCATAGATAAACTAGCATTAGATTCTAGCGATTTTAGCGAATCTAGCATTTTTGGAGAGAAGGGCTACATAAAAAGTGCGGGAAAATTTGAGCTTTTTTATCAGCTTCATTCATTAGATTCTAGCTATGCGGACAAACGCAGAATCCGCATAAAATGCACGCTAGAAGAGGGCGAAAAAATAGAATCCATACATTGCCTTTTTGCGCTTGCGCTGTGGAGTGAGCGTGAGATATATGATATGTTTGGGATTAGGTTTTTAAATCACCCAAAATTATCGCGCTTGCTTATGCCACGCGATTGGGTAGGACACCCGCTTTTGCGCTCTTATCCATTACAAGGTGATGAAAATGCTAGCTGGTATGAGGTGGATAAAATCTTTGGCAAGCAATATCGAGAAATCATCGGCGCAGAGCAGAGGGATAGTGCTAGGATAGATGAGAGTGAAGTGAGAAATTTTGCAAAAATCGATGAAATAGGCAAAAGTAGCGACCCGCTATATATGCAAGCCTCAAAAACGCTTTTTGTGCGAAATATCTCAAAAGAAAAAAAAGAAATTTTGCAAAAACGCAAATAAACGCAAAATCCACATTACACGCTAGGTAAGGACACGCAAAATGGCACAAATCTACACAAGATTAAAACCACAATTTGAAAATATCGCGTTTGAAAAGCGAGATGATAACGCAATGGTGCTAAATTTTGGACCACAGCACCCTAGCACGCACGGGCAGTTGCGACTTGTGCTAGAGCTAGAGGGCGAGCAAGTCAAAAAAGCCCACCCAGAAATAGGCTACCTGCATAGAGGCATAGAAAAGTTAGCAGAAAATATGATTTATAATGAGTTTATGCCGACAACTGATAGGCTTGATTATATCGCATCAAGTAGCAATAATTATGCGTTCGCGCTAGCAGTCGAGCGACTTATCGGGCTAGAAATCCCACGCAAAGCACAAGTAATCCGCACCACGATTTTGGAGCTAAATCGTATCATTTCGCATATCTTTTTTATCGCCGTGCACGCGATGGATGTGGGTGCGCTATCGATGTTTTTGTATGCGTTTAAGACGCGTGAGTATGGGCTTGATTTGATGGAGGATTATTGCGGGGCTAGGCTTACTCATAATGCGATTCGCATAGGTGGCGTCCCGCTGGATTTTCCACCAAAATGGCTTGAAAATCTGCAAAATTTCCTAAAAGAAGTGCAAAAATCTATCGAGCTTTTTGAGGGCTTGCTAGATAATAATCGCATTTGGCGCGCAAGGCTAGAGGGCGTGGGCGTGATAAACGCAGAGCGGGCAAAATCGTGGGGCGCAAGCGGGATAATGCTCCGTGCCACAGGCATTGCTTATGACATTCGCAAAGAAGAGCCTTATGAGTTGTATGATGAGCTAGATTTTGCCGTGCCTGTGGGGCATAGTGGCGATAGCTATGATAGATATAGGCTTTATATGCTTGAGATTAGAGAATCTTGCAAGATTTTAGAGCAGCTAATCGCGCTTTATCCACAAGCTAGCAAAGAGTGTGAAAATCTGCGTGGTGGTGGGCTTATGGCTGATGCGCCTAGCTTTATTTCCGCACCAAAAGAAGAGATAATGACGCAAAATTATTCACTAATGCAACATTTTGTGCTTGTTACACAGGGTATGCGACCACCAAAGGGCGAAGTGTATGTCCCCACAGAATCCCCGCGTGGCGAGCTAGGATTTTTTATCCATTCGCTAGGCAATCCATATCCTCAACGCGTAAAAATAAAAACCCCTAGCTTCGCCCACACGGCGTTGCTCCAAGAAATGCTAGTGGGGGAATATATCGCCGATGTGGTTACCATAGTTGGTTCGTGCAATGCGATTTTTGGCGAAGTGGATAGGTAGATTTGCGCGATTTGGGGTGTAGAAATTTAGGCTTAAAGTTGATTCGGAAAAACAATAAAAACAAAAAAAACAAAGGGAGCGAGAAATGAAGCGTTTTGATTTGCGACATTTAAAAAACGATTTTTATACCAAAATGGGTGAAATTTTAGATTCTAGCTTGCAAAATGGCGAAGTTGGGATTTTTCTCTACGAGCTAGGGGAGTTTAGCAATGTCGCTAAAAGCGCGGAATTTATGCGATTAAAAGGCTGTGAGATTCTAAATTCTGTGCGGTTTAATCATTGCGATTGGACGCTTGTCGTGCGCAAAGGTGGCAAAAATCTTGCAAATCAAAATCTAAATGAAAATCATATTGACGCACAAAGCAAAAACGCGCAAAATCCACAAAATGCGCAAAATCTACAATCTCCGCAAAATCCAAATACTTCACACAATACGGAGCAGGCGTAATGAAAGATTTGCTTTTAGTGCTAGGCGAAATGGCGTGCGATATGCAGGCAATTTTTGCGCAGGATTTTAGTGATTTTGGCGTGGAAAAATTTAGCGCAGGGGATTTTCACAATGGAGATTTTCGCTCGCTAAAAAAATTACAAAAATTACAAAAACTCCAAGATTTGCAAAATTTGCAAGATTTTCACACTATCATTTTGCACCCCATAGCTGATACGCGCTATGAAATAGAGCAAATCCAATATGAAATCGGCACGGAATTAGGCATTATGATTTTGCTAGCAAACGCGCTTTTGTCAAGCGAAGTAAAGACAAACAAGGACTTAGATAGCGACAAGATAACATCTATTAAGCATATTTTAGAGAAATTATCTAGCTTTGATTTTGGGCATATTTTTAGCGAATCGTCTTTAAGCGAAGAAGAAGTAGATGGGATTGTAAGTGGGTTTGAAATAGCGACAAATCGCTACATACTGCTAGGCAGGGCGTTTGCATACCATAGCGACAAAGAGAGTATTTATAAGATTTTAGGACTGCTTAGCAAAATCCCAAATACACATATTATCGCTCATAAAAAATGCGAAATTATTGATTTAAATGAATGCCTAGATAATGAATTTTGGGCAAACATAGAATCTAAGCTAGAAAATTTGCCAGAGAGCAATGGCGCGTTTGTATACTTTGCCCCGCAAATTCGCGCAAAATCTAAAAATCCAACCCTGCAATCTACAAAGCAATTTTTGGCATTAGCCAAATGCAAAAATGGTGATACTATCACGCTAAAAAATCATTCTATAACCATAGCTTGTCAAATCCTAGAAGCCCCATATTTGCGCGGTGTCGTGGGTATCACTAGCGATTTTGCAGATACGAAGGGCTATCCATTTGTCCCATTGCAACACCTAATCGCATAAGGAGAAAATATGAGCCAAACAAATCCACAACAAAACCAGCCCAACCAAAATCTAGCCCAAAATCTAATCACTATCAAAATCAACAACCGCTCTTTGCAATGCAATGATGGCGATACCGTGCTAGAAGTAGCGCGGGCAAATGGCATATTTATCCCCACGATTTGCTATCTCTCAGGCTGTTCACCCACGCTTGCGTGCAAAATGTGTATGGGCGAAAATAGCGAGGGCAAGCGCGTCTATACCTGCAACACAAAGGCAAAAGATGGTTTAGAGATTTTTACCGATACGCCAAGCTTGCGCAAAGAGCGGCAAGCAATAATGCAAACCTATGATGTAAATCACCCGCTAGAATGCGGAGTGTGCGATAAAAGCGGGGAGTGCGAACTCCAAAATCTAACGCTTTATACGCAAGTATCCCACCAAGATTTTGCTTTGCCTGATGATGAAAAGCATTCTAAATTTTGGGCACAAGCCGAATATGACCCAAATCTTTGTATCGTGTGCGAGCGGTGCGCGACTACTTGCAAAGACAACATAGGCGAAGCAAAGCTAAAAGCAAACAAAGCAGACTTGCACTCCCCTGATGAATACAAAGACAAAATGGCAAAAGACCCATATAGCGTGTGGAGCAAGAAGCAAAAATCTTTAATCGAATTTGTAGGTGGGACGCCTTGCGTGGATTGTGGCGAGTGCATCGCGGTTTGCCCTGTGGGCGCGCTAACTTATAAGGATTTTAGCTACACTGCAAATGCGTGGGAACTAAAATCAATTTCTAGCACTTGTGCTTACTGCTCTGCGGGCTGTCAAGTCATCTATGAAAAACGGCATTTTGATATGGCAGGTGCTAGTATCACAGAGGCTGATAAAAAAGGCAAGACAACAAGTGGGGAGAAAATCTATCGCGTAAAAAATGATTTTCACTTCGCGCCGATTTGTGGGGCGGCTAGATTTGGGTTTGGTTTGCGCTCTCAAGGGGATTTTCACTTAGATTTTCACGCCAATCAAAGCCAATCTAGCACTCATACAGATAGTGTGCTAAAAAATGCCCTAAATGCCCTAAAAATAGCCAAAGGTATCAACTTAGGCTCGCAAGCCACCAACGAAGAAGCCCTAATAGCCCAAAATCTAGCCACGCATTTTGGGCTAAAAATCTACAATGATGAGGCGTATGCCTATCAGCGACTTTTTGGCAAACTCCCACTAAATCATACTCTAAGCGAGCTAAAAAGCTCTAGCGTGATTATCGCGCTTGGGGCTAGCGTTAGGCTACATATCCCGCATATCCAATACGCGCTAAACAATGCTATTCGTATCCAAAAAGGTGTGAAACTTTTTTATGTAAATCCTATTTTTGATTCGCTTATTTCTAGCTTTTCGCGCTCGGTAGAGTCCATCTCTTATGGTGCAAATTGTGAGAGGGAAGCATTGCTTAGCTTGCTTATTGCATTAGGGGAGGTTTGTGCGCAACATATCGACATAGACGCACATATCGCTCAAAATAGCGAAATACAAAACGCAATAAAAGAAATAATGCAAACAAAAGAGGAAATAACGCAAGAATCTAACCAAAATTTTAGTAAAGAAGTTAGTAACGAAGCTAGCCAAGAATCCAATAAAGAAGCTAATAAAGAATCTAATAATGCGGATTCTGCCAATCAAACAAATACAGAATCTAGCGAGCAAGAAAAGCAAGATGCTAGCCCAAAATCTACAAGCAAAATCATTTACAAGGCATTGCAAGAAGCGCGGATAAATGCGGAGGATTTTAGCAAAATCGCCACTGCTTTGCTCGAAAAAATATCCCCCCAAGAATCTAAAACAAACTTTTGTGAAGCAAGCCTTATAGTCGGCACAGAAGTGCTAAACGCGATAAATAAAGATTCTAGCGTGGCGGATATATTAGGGATTTTAGAAAATCTAGGGATAAAGGTTTTTGTCCTGCCAAATGGCGCAAATGTCGCAGGTATCGCACGGATTTGCACGCTAGAGCCTAGCCACATTTTACAAGCGCATAATGATTTTGCAAAATCTACAAATGATTTTGTGAAAGATATGATAGGAATCCGCGCTAGCGGGGAGTGGGTATGGGATAGCTATTTTTGTGATAATGATGGGGATATACCACAATCTAGCCATATCGCAAAACCTGATTTGATTTTGCCGACTTTTTCGCAAATGAATGCCACGATAACAAACTATGAAAATCGCGTGCTACCCATAAATCGCGTGCTAGATTTTGCGGGGTTTGATTTAGGTGATATTGCTAGATTTGTGGCGGGTGCGGATAGGGATTTTGCCCTAAGCTATGCTGTATGTGGAAATCTAAGCGACTACGCGCTAGAGCTACCAAAAGATAGGGGATTTTATCCATTTTCACATTCTGCGCTAAAAAACCATTACACACAAAGCGGGGAGGACAAACGAGGCTACGCCCTAGAATCCGCGCTAAAACTACAAATAGCGCAAACTATGACTGATTCTAAAAAATCTAGCACAAAAGCACGCGAATTTAACGCATATATTTCATACCCGCAAAATCTATTTGGCACACAAACCGTGCTAGATAAAAATATGCAGCAACAAGATGGATTTTACACTTCAAAAGCGCATTTTGAGGAGCTAGGCTTAAGCGAGGGGGAGGAAATCTGCTTAGAAATAGCAAGTATTGATAGCGATTTTTTGGCGAGCGATTTTGAGTCGCAAAATATTGAGTCGTGTGATTTTGATTCGCGTGATTTGGATAGAAGCAAAAATCTAGCGCAAATAAAGGGTAGGGCGTATATTGATTATGGATTGTCTCAAAATATTTGGCTTATTAGTCCGTATATTTTTGGCAAAGATATTGCAAGCCCTAGCAATTATTTGCAAGTTAGGATTTTAGGCAAATGATAAAAAAACGCTAAAAAGATTTTGGTATGAGGAGTGAAAATGAGTGAGTTTGTCATCGAAACGATTATAAAGATTTTGGTTGTGGTGCTGATATTTTCGTTTTTGGGAGGGTTTGGCACATATATCGAGCGCAAGGTGCTTGGGAGGTTTCAGCGTAGGCTAGGACCTAGCTATGTGGGACCTTTTGGCTTGCTTCAATTTCTAGCCGATGCGATAAAACTTTTTACCAAAGAGGATATTTGCCCACAAGGTGCAAATAGAATCATTTTTATGCTAGCCCCTGTCATAGCGATGATGAGCGCGTTTATAGCGATGGCTCCGATTCCATTTTTTGGCGAAGTGGAGGTTTTTGGGCGGACGATAAAACCTATCATTTCAGACATAAATGTAGGGCTTTTGTTTTTTTTATCTGTGGGTGCGGTGGGTATTTATGCACCGCTTTTGGCGGGATTATCAAGCGGTTCAAAATATTCGCTTCTAGGTGCGGCTAGGGCGTGCGTGCAGTTGCTTAGCTTTGAGGTGGTATCTGTGCTTAGCGTGTTGCCACCGCTTATGCTTGTGGGCTCTTTGTCGCTCATAGCGATAAATGACTATCAAGCAGGAGGCTTTTTTAGTTGGCTAATCTTTAAACAACCTTTGGCTTTTGTGCTGTTTCTTGTGGCTAGCTATGCAGAGCTAAATCGCACGCCTTTTGACTTGCTAGAGCACGAGGCAGAGATAGTGGCGGGATTTTGCACAGAATATAGCGGGCTAAAATGGGGAATGTTTTTTCTAGCGGAATATGCGCATTTATTTGCGTTTGGATTTGTGATTTCGCTGATTTTTTGTGGCGGGTATGAGCCATTTTATTTTATCCCGGGCGGGCTTGCTATCGTGCTAAAAGTATGTTTTTTTGTATTTTTGGCTATGTGGGCTAGGGCTACTTTTCCACATATTCGCCCTGACCAGCTTATGAGTATGTGTTGGAAAGTGTTGCTCCCGCTTGCATTGCTAAACTTAATGCTTACAGGCGTTATAATGTTGCTATAATAATATTTGCGTTTTTAAGGAGAATAATTTATGAAAAATACATACAGCAAAATCCCATATACAAAGCCACCTACCAATGCTTTTGGTGCGTTTGCAAAAAGTGTGAAGCGCATTTGTGGGCTTGATTTGGCAAAGGGGCTAGCACTTACTTTGAAGGAATTTTTTTCTCCACCTGCTACGATTCATTATCCAGCCCAAGTGATTCCTTTTTCGCCTCGTTATCGCGCTGTTCATAGTTTGCAACGATTGCTAGAATCAGGCAATGAGCGGTGTATCGGCTGTGGGCTTTGCGAAAAAATCTGCACGAGCAACTGCATACGAATCATCACGCATAGGGGAGAGGACAATCGCAAAAAAATCGATTCTTATAGCATTAACTTAGGGCGGTGCATTTTTTGCGGACTTTGCGCGGAGGTGTGCCCAGAGCTAGCAATCGTTATGGGGCAGAGATTTGAAAACGCAAGCGAGGCAAGAGCGCAATTTGCTACCAAAAAAGAATTGCTTGTAAGCGAGGGGGAGGCAAAATCGCATAGTTTGGTGGAGTTTGCGGGGTTTGGGAGCTATACAAGTGGGGCGGATAGGAGGCTAAAGGGAACGCCTGTTGCGTTTGATAATGTGGATTTGGTAGATTTGGCTTTGGGTGATTCATTTGAAAAGTCGCCTAGCCCCGCTTCACTGCAACGCACCTCTAGTGCGTCTCATTCGCAGAGCGAGGCTATTTCTCAAAGCAATACCGCAAATACTAGAATCTTAGATTCTAGTGGTGAGGATTCTAGCAAAATAGATTCTGCCAACTTAGCCCAAAATCAAGCCACGCCACAAGGAGAAAACTAATGTTTGAAGCAATCGCATTTTATTTGTTTGCGTTTTTGACACTTGGGGCATTTTTTGTAGTCATCAGCACAAACAACCTTCTTTACGCCCTCACAGCCCTTGCAAGCGGAATGATTTTCATCTCTAGCTTTTTTTTCATACTTGGAGCGGAGTTTTTAGGCACGGTGCAAATCGCAGTCTATACGGGCGCAGTCATCGTGATGTATGCGTTTGGGCTTATGTTTTTGGATATTTCGCGCACCATAGATGAGCATCATCAAGGGCAAGTTAGGCTTTGTGTGATGGTGTTTTTTATCGCGCTTTTGTTGCTAGCGATTTTTGCATTCCCTATTTATCATAACAATGTCTTGCTAGAAAAATCCACCATTATCATCAATGAGCCAAACACTTTTGGAATCGGCAGGGTGCTTTTTAGCAAGTATCTAATCGCATTTGAAATCACAGGCGTGCTACTTCTAGTCGCACTCATCGGTGGCGTGGCACTTGGTATGAGAGAAAATCTAAGCGCGTTTTTAAAAGCTAGCACATTGCTAAAAGAGAGCATAGAATCACAAATCAAAAACAACGCACAAAAATCTAGCAATGAAAATGTAGATTCTAGTGCGTTAGAATCTACAAAAGCTACAAAATACACAGAATCTACAAAATCTATGCAACCACACAAAACACGCAAAAAGGAGGACTAATGGAGGCGATTTCTACAAATTTTGGCGCATATCTAAACATTCATCATTTTTTGTTTTTAGCCACGCTGATTTTTGCGCTTGGGCTTTTTGGTATGCTTAGACGCAAAAATATTTTAATGCTATTTTTATCAAGCGAAATAATGCTAAATGGGCTAAATATCGCCCTTGTGGCGATTGGCAGAATGTTTGGCGATGCAAATGGTGAGATTTTCGCGCTTTTTGTGATAGCGATTGCGGCTAGTGAGGTGGCTATCGGGCTTGGGCTAGTCTTGCTATGGTATCGTAGCGGGTTTAAGGGAGCAAAATCCCTTGATATTGATAATCTTAAAAGTATGAGAGGATAAAATGGAAATATTTAATAGCGGTGTTTTTGCCCTCATAGTCGCGCTTTTTGCGCCATTATGTGCGTGCGTAGTTTCAGCATTTTTTGCTACGCGCTCGCCCAAAGTCGCACTAGGTTTTCTAAATTCGCTTTTGATTAGTTTGTCATTTGTGGCTAGCGCGTATCTTTTGTGGCTAGTGTGCGGAGATTTTTTTGTCTCGCAAGCAAGTGGGATAGATTTTGCGCAAGCAAACGCGCTAGAATCTAGCGTTGATTCTGCTCCTTTGGTTAGCATTTCGCTTTTTGAATGGCTTGTTTTAGGGAATTTTGGAGTGGATTTTGGATTTCGGGTAGATAGCATTAGTGCGATTATGATTTTTGTGGTTTCTTTTGTGTCGATGCTTGTGCATTTTTATTCGATTGGCTATATGAAAGGCGATGAGGGGTTTAATCGCTATTTTAGTTTTTTAAGCGGTTTTGTGTTTTCGATGATGTTTTTGGTGCTAAGTGATAATTTTTTGGGGCTTTTTGTCGGCTGGGAGGGCGTGGGGGTTTGCTCTTATTTACTCATTGGATTTTGGTATCAAAGGCAAAGCGCAAATTTTGCAAGCATTGAAGCGTTTATCAGCAATCGTATCGCGGATTTGGGAATGTTGCTTGGGATATTTTTGATTTTTTATGCGTTTGGCTCGCTAGAATTTGAAGTCGTATTTGATAGTATCTTGCACCAAAATGGAGAGGCAAGCACTTCGCAGAAGATTTTGCTATGGATTGGGATTTTGCTTTTTATCGGTGCTATGGGGAAATCCGCACAATTTCCATTCCACACTTGGCTAGCAAATGCGATGGAGGGTCCTACTCCCGTATCTGCGCTTATCCACGCTGCGACAATGGTAACGGCAGGGGTTTATTTACTCATTCGGGCAAATCCTCTGTATAGTGAGATTTTGCATTTTGGAGAGATTATCGCGTATCTTGGGACATTTGTGGCGTTATTTGCCGCGTCTATGGCGGTGGTAAATAATGACTTAAAGAGAATCATTGCTTATTCTACGCTTTCTCAACTTGGCTATATGTTTGTAGCAGCGGGGCTTGGGGCGTATTCTATCGCGCTTTTTCATCTTTTTACCCACGCGTTTTTTAAATCGCTTTTGTTTTTGGGCGCGGGCAATGTAATGCACGCGTGCAATGATGAGCTAAATATCAAAAAAATGGGTTCTCTTGCGCGCCCGCTAAAATACACGATGATTTTTATGCTGGTGGGCAATCTAGCATTATGTGGGATTCCGCCTTTTGCGGGGTATTTTTCTAAGGATTTGATTTTAGAATTTAGCTTTAATGCGGAGTATAAAATCTTGTGGATTTTGCTAGTGTTTGGAGCGTTTCTTACGGCGTTTTATAGTTTTAGGCTTTTTATATTGGTATTTTTCCAAAGCCACTCGCTAGATTCCGCCTCGCAAGAATCCCATAAACATTCCACCCCACACGAAGCAAGCAAACTAATGCTTTTTTCAATGCTACCTTTGGCATTTTTGGCAGTCATCGCAGGGTTTTTTCATAAGAGCTTTTTTGAGATTTTGTCTCACGCTATTGCGTTTGAGATGCCACATAGTGATTTGGGCGAAGAGATTTTAGCCCTTATCGCGCTTGGTGCAAGTGCGTGTGGGATTATCTTTGCGATTTTGCGATATGGCAAGAAAAATCCCAAAAACTTAGATTCTAGCACAAAATCTAAATGCGATAATTTCATTTATCATTTGCTTAGCAATCAATACTATATCCCCAAATTGTATGAATGGATTTTTGTGCGTGGGTTTGCCAAAATCTGTGAAGTGATAAATGAAAAAATCGAAAAAGGCATTATGCTAAAAATTATTGATGTGTTTAGCAGGATTTTGATTTTGCTTAGCAAAGTGCTTTCACTGCTACAAGATGGCTCGCTTAGTAGCGCGCTTAGGCTTATGGGTTTTGGTGTGCTAGTGCTACTATCTAGCGTGGTATTTTTATTTATTGGAGGTAGATAATGGAATATTTACTATCCGTGATTATCGCATTTCCGCTCATTGCAAGTGTGGTGGGGTTTAATATCGAAGAGAGAGTGGCAAAAATCTTTGGCATTGTCGCTAGTGGCATAGAGCTAGTCTTGGTGCTTGGGCTTTGGGTGGGGTTTGATAGCACAAGCCATCAGTTACAATTTGAGCATTTATTTGTGTTGGTAGAATCTTTGGGGATTTTTTATCATATCGGGGTTGATGGGATTTCGCTATTTTTGATTGTGCTAAGCGCGATAGTGGTGTTTTTGAGTGCGATTTATATAGGTAGATACAAGCTACAAAATCACTTTGTCGCTTCATTACTTGCATTAGAGGGCATACTTATGGGCGTTTTTAGCGCACAAAGTGTGCTTTTGTTTTATATTTTTTGGGAGTTATCGCTACTGCCATTGCTCTATATGATAGGCGTTTGGGGGAGTGGCACTCATAGTGAAAATATCAAATCCGCGCTTACATTTTTTCTCTATACATTTTTTGCTTCGCTTATTATGCTACTTGGCATTATTTATTATGCGTATTTATTTTTCTTGCACAATAAATTTTGGAGTTTTGAGCTTAGCGATTGGTATGCGCTTAGCCTGCCTAGTGAGTATCAAATCTGGCTATTTTTGGCGTTTTTCTTTGCGATTGCGGTGAAAATCCCTATGATTCCCTTTCATTCTTGGCTACCAAAAACTTATGGCAATGCCCCAACGATTGGCACGGTGATTTTATCTGCATTATTACTAAAAATGGGGACTTACGCGCTTGTGAGATTTAGCGTGCCGTTATTCCCTGATGCAAGTGTGGATTTTGAGCTTTTGATACTAAGTCTTGGGCTAGTGATGATTATTTATGGTGGGATAATAGCCTATGCAAACAAAGACATAAAGCAAGTCATCGCGTATAGCTCCATCTCGCATATGGGCGTGGTGGTGCTTGGGGTGTTTTCTTTTAGCGTGGTTGGGGTAGGGGGCGCGGTGTTTATGATGTTTGCACACGGGGTAGTGAGTGCTATGCTTTTTATGCTGGTGGGAATCATAGAGGACAAATACGCGCAAATTTTCAATGTGGATTCTAGCAAATCTAACACAGAATCTAAAAAAGACGAATCTAGCGAAATCATAGAGGGTAGAAATATCGCAAATTTTGGAGGGCTAGCACGCGTTGCCCCCGTGCTTTGCGGTGTATTTGGCATAGCGATGATGGCAAATGTGGGGCTTCCTTTAAGCATAGGATTTGTGGGGGAATTTTTTAGTTTGCTTGGGGTATTTAAAAGCTATCCTATTATCGCTTTTTTGGGTGGATTTACCATTATCATCTCGGCTGTGTATATGCTAGTGCTGTATAAAAAAATCTTTTTTGGGGAGCTAAAAAACACCAAGTTAGAGAATTTCACGGATTTGGATTCTATGCAAAAGGGCATTATGGCGGTATTTGTGGGGTTAGTGATTTTTTTTGGTGTGTATCCTAAGCCACTGCTAAAATCCATAGAAGCAAGCGCGCAATCAACGCTTCAAGTCGCTTATGAGCGCGCACATAACGACAAAAGCAAAGAGCGCATAGAATACAATCTCTACCCCTACACGCGCAAAATGGAGATAATCCCCACAATCCCAAATGATGTGCTAAATCTACAAGAGGGAATCCAAGAATTTGATGAGTTTAGAGAGATTAGAGAATCGTTAGAAAAAAATGTGGGGGATTTAGGCGAATCCTCTGCCAAGCCAAACCCCCAAAATGACGCACAATCTAGCCTGCCACCTACTATAAAATCTAGCTCGCAAAACGCCACGCAACCAACTACGCAAGAAATAAAAACCGACATAAAGCCCACCACGCAACAAGCCACACAACCCGACACAAAGCCTGCCACACCTGCTACGCAAGATAAACCCCAAAATGGAGCGATAAAATGAACCTAGATATGTTTGAACTAAAAATCTATGCGATTTTGCCTGTGCTGATTTTGGTTTGTGGTGGCGTATGCCTGCTACTTATCAATGTTTTTTCTAGCGTATTTTCAAAAGGGCTAAATGTCGCTTTGAGTGCGCTATTTTTGGGCGTTAGTGCGGTGTTTAGCCTAAATCTAAAAGTAGGGGAGAGCTTTTTTGGGCTTATCAATATCAATGGTATTACCGCGCTTGGGCAGTTTAGTATGGAAGTGTGCGCGCTTATTTTTATCGTGCTTTTTGGTAGCAATGCTTTAATCAAACATAAACATATTATGGATAAATCTTTTCTCATAAAAGAGTTTTATCCATTGTATTTGTTGATGATTGCGGGGTTTGATATTATGGTTTCAAGCACGCATTTGGTGGTGATTTTGCTTGGGTTAGAGATAGGCTCTCTTAGTCTATGTGTGCTTATCGCGCTAAATCATAAAAGCAAGGGAATCGAAGCTGGAATCAAATATTTTGTGATGAGTGTGCTAGCTAGCGTGTTTTATATTTTTGGCGCGGTTTGTTTGTATTATGCGTGCGCGAGCTTAGATATTGCCCATATCCACGATATTTTGGTAGATGATAAATACACTTCTGTCTTTGCTGTATTTGGTGGAATCGTATTTATTTTAGCCGCTGTGTCTTTCAAAGCCTCCGCTGTGCCGTTTCATAGCTGGATGCCTGATATTTATGAGGGGGCAAATTCTATTATGGCAGGCGTAGTGTCGATTATCCCCAAAATCGCGGCGTTTAGCGTGGCTATCATCTTGCTTGGAGCGTTTTTAAAAGTCGGCATTATATGGCTAGAATCCGCGCTATATATCATCATAGTCTTGACGATAACCCTCCCAAATATCGCAGCCCTTATCCAAAACGATGTCAAACGAATGCTAGCGTTTAGCTCGATTTCGCATAGTGGGTTTGTGCTAGCGTGCGTGCTTGTCGGCACACAGATGAGCCTAAGTGCGCTATATTTGTATTGGTTTATGTTTATTATCACAAATGTCGGGACATTTGGCTTAATCTGGCTAAAAGAGCTAAATAGCGTGGCAAATGCTACAAATGCGCAAAATACACAGGATTTTAGCAATAAAACGCTAGAATCTAACAAGGCTTCTTACACTGCTTGCAATGAATCTAAATGCGTATTTGCAAAAATCTCACGCAAAATCAATGCCCTTTTTTCAAACAATATTTCTACAAAAACCCCTTATGACATTCCATTTAGCGCGTTTAATGGGCTTGTTCGCATTTCGCCACTCAAAGCATTTTTGGGTGCGATTTTTATGTTTTCTTTGGCTGGGATTCCGCCTTTTGGTGTGTTTTGGGGCAAACTTTGGGCGATTATGAGCGTGTATAGCGTGGGATTTGTGGGGCTTGCACTTGTGATGATGATAAATAGCGCGATTGCTGGATTTTATTATTTGCGCTTGGTGGTGGCTATGTTTTTGCTACCTCCAAACGCTGATAATGTCGCTAATGCAAGCAATGCTATGCCACATAATGATTCTGCGATAAATCATACAAATGGTATGAAAGATTCTATGCTTAGCAAAATTATCATTAGGATAATGGGGGTTTTGTGTGTTGGCTCGATTTTTATGGCTCAATTTTTGCTTGATTTTATAGGAAAATATGTTATCGGGGCTTACTAAATTGCGCATAAAATCCTTGTGGCTATGTTTGTTGTTTGTGTATTTTGCGGAGGCGTTAGAGATTTCTACGACTTTTGGCAAGCAGGATAATGAGGGGTTTTCTGTCCTCACGCTCAAAAACTCAAAACCCTTTGCGTGCAAAGAAATATTTGATGCCGCAGGGACAGATGTATCGATAGAATGCAAAATCGATAGCGTGCCTGATAGGGGGTTTGCAGGGTTAGAAAATGATTTTTTCAAAGTTACTTACAAAATGATAGAAAAGCAGTTTTATCTCTATATCTATCCAAAATATCGCCAAAAACTTTTTTCAATCCCCAAAAATCCAAAACAGGGCTTTGTGCTTGATAAATACCCTTCAATGATTGCAGATGCGTGGCAAATCGTGGGGTATAAAGAGCAGATTCCGTTTTTGTCGCAAAACTCTCAAGAAGAGCAAAGAGGGGGGCTAGATTTTCCTGTGCGCATAGAGGGGGAGGCTATGCCTATAATGCCCGAGCTAAATTCTGATAATCGCCCATTGCAAGCGACTAGAAATAGGGATTTTGAGGCGTATTCTGATGTGATAAAACTTATGGAGCGCAAAGCCTATATCACTGCTATAAACGACATAAATTACGCGCTAAAAGAAAATCCAGATTCTGTGTTTCGCAGGGATTTGACTTATCTTAGAATCATTGCGATGATAAATTTGGATTTAGAAGAGCAAGAGCCTATTATCAATGCCGCGCAAGATTGGGTTAGGGCGTTTTCTGCTGACCCTGATGTCCCAGAGATTTTATACATTCTTGCAAACTCTTATAACAAAGAAAATATCCCCTCCGAAGCGGAGCATTATTATAAACGCATTAGCGATGAATATCCAAATTCTCGCTTTTCGCCATTGGCAAAAATGCAGCTTGCAGTGATGTCGCGCACGGGTTCTGCGCCCATTTATGTGCGTATGAATTTTCAATCCGCCTACACAGCAGCAAAAGATTTGCCAAGTGCTAGCGAAGTGGCGTTGCAGTGGGCGTTATTTGAGCTAGAGCAAAGCCCTCAAAATCCAAATTCTCTTAGCAAAGCACAAGAGCTAATAAGCAAAGTCTTGCAAGTCTATCCCGTGTTTTTCCTTGATGAAAAATCCCCGACTGCGGACATTATCGAGGATTTGCTAGACAATAAACTATATGATTTAGCCGCCAAGCTCACGCTATATCTGCACGATAATACCGAAGATGAGCAAAAAGAACAATATGGTTTTGATTTGGGGGCGTATTATGAGCTAGCAGGGGATTTTGACAATGCCCATAAAGCAAATCAGGCATTTTTGCAAGACTATCCAAAATCAGATTTTGCCGATGAAGTGGAAGATAGAGATGATGCGATATTATTTAGCGTGAAGGGCAGTGATGATGATAAGCTAAAGCATTATGCTTATTTGATGGAAAAATATCCAAATGGCGATGAAGCAAGCAAGGCGCGTGATTTGAGCGCGGAGATTTTGCTAAAAAGGGGGGAATTTGCAGAGGTGCTTAGCTTGTATGGCAATGCTTCTAGCCCACACAAGCAAACTGCGCTAATGGAAATCATCAAACTTGCATTAGCCAAAAACGACTGCAAAGAGGCAAATACTTATTTGATTAGGGCGAGTGTGTTTGATTTGTCCCCTGCGCAAAAAATGAGTGGCTTTGATTGTTTGGTATCAAGCGGGCTTATGAGCGCGGCAAAATCTATCTCTAATGGAATGGTAGAATCTAGCGCAAATCCAAAAGAGCGACTAGAATGGCTATATCGCATTACCAAAAATCTCTACACTTTAGGGGAGTTTAAGCCAGCTACAATGGCTGCAAGAGATGGTTTTGCCCTAGCACAAAGCCTAAAATCTCATTATGACATTGCTTTTAGCCTTTTTGATGCGTTGGTGGCAATCAATTCACGCGATGAAGCAAAAAAAATCGCTCCATTTTTGCGCGAGCATTTTGGCAAACAAGAAAAAATATTGCCTGTGTATGCCAAACTGCTAGAATACGCACTAGAGGACAAAGACCAAACCCAAATCCAAATCTATGCAAACAATATTATCGAGCTACAAAACACGCTTAAAATTGCTGAATACACGCCCTATGCAGAATTTGCGCTTGCAACCTCGCTAAAAGATACCAATAAATCAACCCAAGCACTAACCTTGCTCCAAAAACTAGAATCTAAGCGACTAGATAACCCCGATAAACAAAGGCTTTTTTATCAAATCGCAAGCATTTACAACACGCAGGGCAAGGATTCTAGGGCGTTGGAGTATTTTAACAAATGCGTGAGTGTCAATGTCGCTTCACAATGGCAAAGCCTATGCAAAGAGGCGATTAGCTTTATCAATTCCCAAAAAAAATCCGCACAGGATTCTAATTTCGGGCTAGCACAACAAACGCAACAATAAAAAAACAATGAATTACAAAATTTGCCACCCTTAAAATCAAAAGTAATATAGCAAGCCAACGGAAAAAAGTTGATTTTGCTTATATTTATTTAAGGTTGTAGATTTTAGTCGATACTATGAGTTGCAAAAGCGATTCTAAAAGTGGCGAAATTTTCATACGGGATTTTGGCGCGCTTTTGGATTTTGCTTTTACCTTAACACAAAGGATACGAAATGAAAACTCTAAAGACAATGACCGCAAGCGCGCTTATCGCTTCATCTATCACTACTGCAATGGTAGGCGTAGCAAATGCTAGAAGTGCTGGGACCGAGCTATTTGGACACATAGGCGTAGCGTATAATCACGCGCTTACTGACAACCAAAAAGGTGCTGATGGTAAAGACAACGCTTTTATGGGAGCGACAGGACATTTTGGAGCGGATTTTGGCTCTGATGATTTTGGGGTAGGGCTTGGCGTATGGGCTGGCTACAAAATCTTTAGCTTATCAAATAACGCAGGGGATAGCAAATACGGCAAAAACTACTATGATGTTTCGGATTTGTATTTCCGCTACACAGGTTCGTTTGATTTGTATGTCGGGCGATTTAGCTCTAGCTTCCTAAAAAGCGATTGGATTGACTTATACACTCAAGGCGTGGGGGTTAGCGTAGGATTTGGTGAGAGGTCAAATGTATGGGCTTCTTGGGCAAACGATTCTGCGACTTTTGGCGCGCAACCAAACAGAATCGGCTCTGAACTTGTCTCATATTCTCGCTTCCCATCAAGTTTTGATAATTTCAACATTGGCAAAAAAGATTTTGTAGGCGTGGGTGCAAATATCGGGCTAGGGATTTTCCAAATCGACCCATTTGCGCACTACTATGTAAATGGCTATACAAACCAAGACATTATCCAAGCGGGAGCTAGACTAGCAATCATCGCAGGGGATAAATCAAGCATAGAATCTACCACTTCTGTGCGCGGAATGTATCAATACGACAAGAGAAATTCTTACTTAGTGTGGGCTGAAGAGGAACTATTTTTTGCCAAATATTTCAAACTCGGCGGTGGCTACCTAATGGTAGGCAAAGAAGCAGCAATCCACACAAATGGCTCTGACCATACAAGATTTTATGGACGCTACACTACGCCAAGCATAGCAAGCTATTTTGCTGGTGGCGTTGGCGTGTGGTATGGGTTTGCAGGCGTGGAGCACGAGAGAGTCAAATTTGATGTGCTTTATGCAGGTGGAGATTATAAAGAATTTTCCGCAGTGGTTAGCGTGCGTGTGTTTGACTACAAACTTGGCGTTATGCGTGATGGATTTGGAATCGATGTGGGTGCTGGCTATGTAAGCAATGGATTTGACGCTGGCTACAAAGCACACAATGCCATCGCATTTGCAAAACTTGTGTTTTAATCCCTTAAAAAAATACGCTTTTATATTTTAGACTTTTGTTTATGATTTTTGTAGCTAGTCATAGATAAAAGTAGTGCTAGTCCAAGGTTTTTAAAAATCTTGGACTAACTTTTTACCTCTTATTTTTCCTGCTTACAAAAATTTCTTACGATATTTTACGATATTGACATACAGAATGCCCGCATTGCAAGTATAGCAAAAGCAAAAAAGTGATTAAGATTCTTGTTTGTTAGTATTTTGCGGATACTTTGAGTGAGAAACTTTGCTTAATCTTGCTTAATTTTGCAATTTTTGGGATTTTATTTTTTTATCCAAAAAAAACATTTTTACACAATATAGCTCCAAACCCGTAGCTTTATTTAAAATCTGTTTTTTTTTTTTTTTGTAGCATACTTTTTTAGTTTTATGGCGTTTATTTTGATGCTAAAAGCCATAAAAACAACATAAAAAGGTTTTACAAATGTCAATATTCGATGAAATAAAAAAGAATGTTTCAGGCAATGCAACAAATGGAGACAACTTAGGCAAGCCAAAAAAACCATTTTTTAGCGGTATGACAAAGTTTATATTTATGCTTATTGTGATTGTTGTGCTACTTTTTACGATTAAAAATATGTTTAGCAGTATGTTTGGTTTTTTTGATGATAGGGAAAATCAACAAAATAGAATGCAAGTGCGTGATACCGAGCAATACAAAGAAAAATGCAATAAAGGCAACGCAGAATCTTGCATAATCTATGACGAAATCAAAAAAAGTCTAAAAGATACGCAAGAATCAAATGCAAGCTATGAAAAAGCCATAAAAATTTTACAAGGCGAATGCGGAATCGATAATTTTAGCTTTTTTGGTAGCTCAAGTGTGGAAAATGAGGAAAGTTGCTACAAATTAGCCAAAATCTACAATGACGGACGAATCGTAAAAAAAGATGAGACTAAAGCTCTAAAATATGCCCAAAAAGCTTGCAATGAAAAAGGGCATAGTGAATCTTGCGGTATGAAAAATGCCAAAACACAACAACTCATAAACGAACATCAAGCAAAATGTGAAAATGATAAAAACGCCTCTAGCTGTATGCGGGTAGCACAATATCGAGAGAGCGAAAATGACGGCGAAGCGACAAAATATTTTTACCAAAAAGCGCGAAAAATCTATGAAGAAGCGTGTGATTTGGGCTTGTTATGGGATAGTATCAAAGATAATGGCGAGAGCTGCTATGCGCTGGGGCAAATGTATCGTAATGGGCAGGGGATAGACAAAAATGAAAAACAAGCAGAAAAATACTTTAAAGCTGCGTGTCAAAAAGAATATCAATCCGCTTGCGATGAAGCACAAAAACCAAATTAGGTTAATTTACTTAGATTTTGTTTGGCATATCAAATATAAAAGGAATAAATAATGTGGGCTAGAATTGTATCAATCGTGTTCCCTATTGCTGGGATAGCTCCAATTCTTGATAAACAGAATGGTGAGAAAATGGCAATTATTGTGCTTGTATGCGGAATCGCATTTTTTGCTATCATTGCTCTTTTTCAACGCATATTTAACTTGGCTGAACGAAGTTTTTATAAGAAATATTATTTGATTGGGTTTGTATTTTTGGTATGTTTTGGTGCTATATGTTTTCTTGGTAATGATGCTCAACTTTTTTTGTTTTATTTTGTTCTTTGCTGGCTATTTTTTCCTTTTGCTGTTTTGCCAAGACAAGAATCTACCAAAGGCGTTTTAAGAAAAATATTGCGTTTTGTGATGACGCCTATATTGTTTGTGTTGTCAATTCCGTTTGGGATTTGGAATATTTTTGCATATAAAAAACCTATAAATCCGACACAAAAATCAAATACCACTAATAAAAAAAAGTAAAACTTCACCACCCCAAAACGATTCATAACCGCATATAAATAACATAAATAAGCCCATAAAAATGAAATACTTTCAATCAGCAAATATATTCCATTATTTTTAGGTGTTTTTTAGTCTTTGTTAGAATCTAAAAAATTTTACAATGATGTTTAGCGACAATTATGCGCGGTTGCATAGCCAAATATATGGGCAGTTTCTACAAGTGCTTAGTTTATCTGTGAGGGCAAAATCTACTTGGTTGTTTTTTGCATTTTCTATGTGATTTTGCATTGTGTTATGCGCGCTATCTGTATCGCCTGCGCTATCTTGGAGTGCTTGCAAAATCATATTTTTGATTTTATCATCGCTAGATTCTTGTAATGTCTCTTTGGAGGATTCTTTGAAGGTGTCTTTGATGGATTTTTGGGTGGATTGTTGGGCAGATTTTTTGGTAGATTTTTGATTGGATTCTTTATAGCCCAAAAACACATTTTGCTTTTCTCTCAAAAAATATAATCCCGCTTCTACTAGATTTTGCACCTCTCCATTTGTGCTATCATTTTTATCAAAAGCATAGCCCTCATATTCCTCACCCAAAAAGCCTAGATTCCCGTATTCTAAGATTTTAGATTCTAATAAAATCTTATAAAACGCAAGCTGAAATTTATACTTGGCTTGATTTTTTTTGTGCATAGCATATTTGTAGTCTAGTATCCATATTTTTCCTTGCGCGTCCATATCTAGCCTATCGATTCGCCCCTTTAGCAAAAATCTTTTTCCATTATGCAAGATGCTAGATTCTATATCGCATTCGCACGCTAGCACGCGCAAACCCGACTCTTTTTTGATATTTGAAAACGCGCTAGCAAAATCCGTTTCATTTTTGAAACCCCCCTCATTTTCAAAATCCCCCACATTATTGCCATTATCATTTGTGATGTCCATATTTTCTTTCACCCTTTTTTCCTCATACTTCCAAAATCCGCGCATCTCTAGCTCGCTCATTTGATATGCAAGAGCCTCCATATATGAAATCTTGCTTAGATTTTGCGCTAAATCACTAGATTGCAAAATCTGCTTAGATTTTGTCATAAAATCTTGTTTTATTGATTCTAAGATTTGTGGATTTAGCGGGGTATTTTTGTATTTGCTATATGCTTCTAAAAGCGCGTTATGCAAATTTGTGCCGATGTTTAAGGATAGATTTTCCTCTTCTTGTGGGGCGATTTTTAGCACATATTGAAAATAAAATTTGCGTTTGCATTTTACAAAAGTCCATAAACTCGTAGCCGAAAATCTAAAATTTTCCAACACGCCAAAAGCGTTTTCATCGACAAATGCGGGCAATTTTTGGCTAGGGAAAAGCGCGTAGTAATCATCGCCATTTTGGCTTTTGATATTTAGCTCATCTAGCAGGTTTGCCCTTGTGCGTTCGTCATTTTGGGTATGGGTTAGATAGACTTCTTTGTGCGTATGCAAAAAAAGCGAATAATAATAATGCTTTTGCAAATGCTCTCTATCTTTTAGCGTAGGCATAGCAAGCTGCGTGCGGATAAAGGTATTTAAAAACATATCGCTATCTTTGACTTTGGGGATAAAATCTACATTGCAATCAAGCACAAAAACATACTCAAAACTAAGCCCCCTAGTCTCCAAAATCCCCATTACGCGCACTTTGCCCCCACGCGTATCATCATCTTTTAGCGTTTTTATATCCTCCAAAAAAAGCGTAGATAATTCCTGCCATTCCAAATCGTTTATGTAGGATTTGATTTGGGCATATTGAAGTAAGATTTCTTGGATAGATTTTGTGAGATTTGGCGGGATTTGAGAGAGGATTTGGCTAGATTGCAACAATGATTCTAGCGTGGATAAATTATCTTTTGTGCTATTTTTTATGTCGGGTTTTGGGGCGGATTTTGGGGTGTTTTGGGCGTTATTTTGAAAATTATTTTGCGCGGATTCTTGTGCGTGGTTTTGCAGTAGCGATTCTAGCGTGGCAAAAAGCCCTAGATTTTCTTTGCCCATCGCGTAGTTTAGGTTGCGCGCTTCATCTAGCACTTCAAAATACTCTACCATATCATCGCTAGGCAAAACGATAGCGATTTGCTCTCCATCTACCCCGCATTCTAGCAGTTCGCGCACTCTCTCTAGCACGAAAGCGCATTGCCCGATGCGTAGCTCAAAGCCAAATGAGCTAATATGAGGCAAATTTTTTAAGGGGGTTTTTTGAGTGATTTTGCAAGATAGATTTTGGGATTTTGTATGTTTTTGGGCTAGATTTTGGGCAAAATCTATTTTTGTGGAATCTTGCTTTGCAAAATCTAGCTGTGATTTTTGGACAAAAGCTTGCAAATCTTTTGTGGATTCTTGCGTAGATTTTTGTATTTCTAGGCAGTAGCTAAAGTTAGGCTCTAAGCGTGCTTGCTCTAGCGATTGATTAGGATTTTGCGATTTTTGTGTGTCTCGCAAAATTTGCGTGAAATATGGGAAATGAGTGGCATTGTAGCTATCTATGTTTAGATGAATGCGTAATGGCACAATAAGCGCGATTTGCCCTAAAATATGCACTTCTATGGGTGTCAAAAATCCATCGATAAAAATCTCTATCGCTTCAAACGCGCTTATAAACTCATCTATGATGACTACTTCGTCTTTGCGCGGGACACGGAAAAATCTCTCCCTCTCTAGCACTTCCTCAAAGCGAGTGAAAATCTCTTCAATGATTGCTAAATGCTCTGTAAAATCCGCATAAATATCACTGCTTGGAATATCGCTAAATGCGATATTGTGGCTTTTGATTTCATTAAAAAAATATGCTAAAAAATCACTCCCCTCCAAATATCCCAAAAAACTTTTTTCAAATACCAAAAGATTGGTGATTGTCGGCTTTTGCGCGATGATTTGGCGCAAAATATTTTGCAAGATTATGGTTTGGATTCTGTGGTTTATGCGAGTTTTTTCTGGCACGATATAGCTTTTTTTAAAAAATTCGCCTATGCTTAGAGCCTTTGGCATAAGCCCTTGTGGCTTTTTGGCATAAAAATCCCTAATCAATCGTTGCGTAGAAAACACATAAAGCACTCTCTCTAAATCCATAAAATCCCTTAGTGTTAAAATTTTTAGAATGCAAAAAGCGTATTTTGCCCTATTTTTGTTTATATTTGGAATCTAATGAGCGCAAGATTTGCTAGAAGCGGATTTGTGAGAATGTTTGCTAGACAAAGATAATAAAGATAAAAAGATAAAAGCGTAAGATTTTAGATAAAGTTTCAAAAAACCTAGAAATGATTAAAAAACAAGCTAAAATCAAATCCCTTTGATTTTAGTCATCTAAGATTTCATCACGCACAAAACTAATAATCGCCTTGCATTTTTTGCAGTGAAAAACTGAACCATTTTGGATTTTTTTATGCACGCTATCTAGCACGCGAAATGATTTTCTACAACCACAATGGTAAAAATGCGCCACCTCTTCATTTTCTAGCAATTTTTCATCTAAGAAAATAGGGCGATTTTGCTCATCTCTCTGTCCTGCGGAGCGCAAAAGTTTTTTGTGCTGTTTATGCCAACGCTCGATTTTCATATCCTCTTTCATAATGTGTTCCATAAGCCATTCTTTTGTGATGATAGCTAGCTTTTTTTTGAAGTCATATTGGATATTTTGGATTAAATGCGACATTTTAAAAACAATATCTTTGTGAATCTCTCTATGCTCCTCTAAATGCGGATAACCAATGCTTGCCATATATTCTTCCTCATCGTGGAAGTGAAATCTCATATAATTAAAAAGCTCGACAAGCATAGCCTTTATCTCACTAGAATCCACTTGCTTATGAATCAGCTCGGCTGCCTTTTTTGCGATGACAAAAAGCCTTTTGTGTTGTGAGTCAATGTGGTCATTTTTGACGCTATATTTGTCGTCCCACTCTGGAATCAGCATATATTCTCTCCTAACTTAAGCCATAAAGACAAAACTTAAACCCATAAGACAAAATTTGCGCAAAATCGTGCGCGTATGTATCGTGCAGATTGTGTATAAAAGCCAAAATTATACCACTATTAACTTTTGATTAGCCTTTTTTAATAGTTTTTGTGATGAAAATGCGTAAAAATTATCGATTTTTGCACTAGCAAAATCTATAAAAAACTTACAAAAATAAAATCCCTTATTTTAGATTTTTAGATACAATTTGCCTTAGAGTTTATGTTTGGATTTTGACTTAGACTTTTATGTTTTTTTATGTTTTTTGGAGAAAAACAAACATATACAAAACCTCATAAAATGGGCTTTGAAAATGGATTTTACACAAAATCTAGCCTAAAAAAGCCCAAAAAACAAAATCCAATAAAACCCATAAAACCCAAAAAAGAAAGGAACAGGGAAATGAAAAAATTCGCATTGCTTCTTAGCATTTTTGTCATATCTGCTTTTGCTAGCCAAGACGCTACTACTACACAATCTTTGCCAAGATCTTTGCAGGGCAAAAAAACTTACTTAGAAGAGGAACTAAAAGAGCTAGAAGCTAGGGAAAAAGAACAGATAGAAATCCAAACCCTAGAAGCAAAAATCCAATTTCTAAAAGAAAAACAAGCAAATCAAATCAAAACCCCTGCTCAAAACTCCGCGCAAACCTCCAACGCACAGGCACTAAACCTAGCTCCTGCCACGCTTGCAGAGGAAGAGGACGAAGATGATGAAGATGAAGTCATCAGCGACCAAGAATATAGGGATTTGCAGACAAAACGCGCATTTGGCAAAAATCGAAATGGCGTTTTGTTGCGATTTATGGCAGGCAGTATGCGACCACAAACAATGTTTAACAAAGATTCCCAAACAGGTTTTGGATTTGGGGTAGGGTATCAGCGATTTTTTAGCTTTTTGGGCTTTGGCAAGCCTAGCAAAAGCCCTCTAGGATTTAGAATCTATGCGGATTCTTTTGCCCCGTTTAATAACGGCAGGACACAAACAATGTCAAGCGCAAATATTGATGGCTTGCTAGAATTTAACTTTCCAAATAGCTTCTCATACTTTGGCATATTTGGCGGTGTAGGGTATGCTAGATTTGATATTTGGGATTCTACTTCGGCTATGATGAGTTTTCGCTCTAGCTATCATAGAGAGAGCATTGCGTATAATTTTGGCACTGCGCTAACGCTTGGTGCAAAGCATCGCTTTGAGTTTTATTACAAAGTCTTGCCCGAGAGAAATAGCAAAAAACTAGATTTTGCGTGGAAAGAGCGAAATCTTATTTCTTTTGCGTATCAATTCACATTCTAAGGCTTGCGTAATTCTGCTTTTTACTTCGCGCTTTTTATGGGGGGATTTTTGGCTTGCAAGGGGAAGTGATTTTCCTTGCAAGTATTTTTTGTTTTCATTTTTTTATTCTCTTTTTTTTTGCAAAAGTTGTTTTTTTATCCTTGCATTTTTTAGAGACTTGCTATTTTTTTACGCATTGTTTTTGTGCGTCAAAGCAGGTTTTAGCGCAGATTTTATTTGAAAGATTTTGATTTTGAAAAATTTTGATTTGCAAGATTTGTTTTTATAAGATTTTATGATTCTTGCCACCATTTAGGTTTTGGCGTGCTAAGTTTGTATCGCGCGCCATCAAATACAAAATCCACACTCAAAGAATGCAAAGCTAGTATTTTATCCGCATACAAAATATTGCCAAAATCCACATTTTTTTTAGAATCATTAGAACTAAATATGTTTGTATTTTGAAGTCCTTGCCCATCTTGCCCCCTCATCATCTTTAGTTCGTCCAAATACCGCTCACTTACTTCATCGCTCACGCCATAGAGGAAGTCATTTTCAATCGGGTGTCCTATGTGGGCTAGGTGCAAGCGGATTTGATGAGTGCGACCTGTGAGGGGAAATGCTTTTATAAAAGTATGAGTGCCATCAAAATATATGGGGACAATGTATGTAAGTGCGGGCTTTGAATGTTTTGATTGCTTTGTGGTTTTTGTTAGTTTTTCGTGGTTTGCTAGATTTGTAGCGTTTGCAGTATTTTTAGTGTTTTTAGTATTTTTAGTATTTAGTCGCAAAGCAAAATCCCTCAAAGAAGCGCGACAAAAAGAATCATTTGTAAATTTTGCAACACATTCTAGCAAATCATTTTTTTGACAAAAATCACTAAAATCCAAAAAATGCAAAGAGTCTAGCGTGCAATCATCTTTTTTAGAATCATCAATTTTTGAGCGGATAGATAGATTTTCTCTTTGTGTATTATGCGCATTTTTAGGACGAGCAGGCACGATGATAGGCGCATTTATTAGGCATTCTTTTTTGATTTCCCAGCGCACTTTTGCGAGATAGATTTTTTGGATTTTGCGATTCATTAGGGAGTTTTTTAGCGTGATTTGGGCTTTTTTGCTCCTCGCTACCAAAATCGCCCCGCTAGTCTCAAAATCAAGCCTATGCACACTTTGGGCTTCATCACCACAAAAAAAGCGGATAGAATCTAGCAAACTTTTGTGCAAAAAATTGCCTTTTGGGTGGGTTAGGATTTTGGGCGGCTTGCAAAAAAGCGCAAAATCCTGCGTGCAAAACATCGGCTTTACCAGCTCGCTTGACTCATAATAATTATCCGCAAAATGAGTAAGCCACACGCCACCTTGCAATATGTCGCTTTTGCGTGCGATTTGCCCGCCATTTGTGTCGATTCTTAGTCGCGCTTTGTCGATGGTTTTTTGTGCCAATGCAGGCGGAAATCCAAGCGTTTGTGTTAAAAATTTGCTAGCTTTTATGGGAGAATCTATAAAAAAATACGAGCGAATAAATGGCAAAAAAACTCCTTATAACGCAACATAAACTGCAATAATATCATTTATTTGTCGCTAGATTTTGCATTTTTATCATAATCCGCAAAATCGTGGAAATATATCTTTTTTGCATATTTAGATTTTTTTTGTCATACTTCTTTCATCGCGAGCGAGGCGATAGTCTAGCGTGGCAATCTATTGATTCTATATTACATTTTGGATTGCCACGCAAATGCAACTTTTGTCTAGGTTGCAAATCCTCGCAAATCCTCACATTCCACCCAAAACCCCCCTAAAAACTTCTAATCCTAAGCCCTATGCCTAGCCTATGGGATAGTTTATCGTATTCATAAAGATTGTCCCCATAGCCATAAAAATACTGCGCATACAGCGATACAAAATCGCTTATCCCAAAAGAATACCCCACCCGCACGCTTGGATAATAAGATTTGGTAGCCACGATGATAGGCGTAAAATGCACTTCAGCCAAATGCCTAGAATGCCTATAATAAAACCTCACATTTGCATAGCCCATATATTTATGCAATTCTAGGTTGTCTTTGCGCTTTTGGATATAGGGCCACGCACTTATATGGATACCAAAATCCCCTGCATTATTTACTTTTGTGCCATTTTTGCTAAAATCACTCTCCCATATTGCTTCAAAGATTAGCCGATTTGCCGCACTTCTGCTACGACAGCCCGCAGGGGTGGGGTCGCTAAACGATTCTCTTTTGCATTCCTCCCCGCCTATGCCATTGCTATAATGCAAAAATCCTAATCGCAATTCTTGCAACAACCCGCCTAAAAACCTCCACTCCGCAGGATAAGCATAAAAAATACTAGGCTTATAGTCCGTATCTCGCACGGGGCTAGAATAGCGGAAATTAAACTGATTAAACCACATTGTCTGCGTGTAGCCAAAAAACAAACTCCCCTTGCTCCAAAAAGCACCACGCCAAATAGGGATTTTCGCGCTTAGCTGAAACTTTAGCTCATTATTATCATTTATCCCCCACACGGGCGTAAAACTATGATAAAACAAAAAATAAGTCCCCTCGTGTTCAAAAATCTGCATATAGTATTTGTAGGCATTTTGGGCTTTTTTGGCGCGCTCTTTGTAAGTCTGCGGGGAGAAAAAGTGATTTTTTAGTCGTGTTTTGGTGGATTTGTCTGTGGTGGATTTTGTGGGGTTTGTGTCGGTGGGTGGCGATTTTTGGGAGTTTGATTCTGTGGGATTTGATTCTGCAAAAATCGATTCTGTGGCGTTTAATTTTTGGGAGTTTGATTTTGCTAGATTTTGCTCTGTGGGATTTTGATTTTCTTGCATTGTGCTTTGCGTTTGGGTTTGTATTTGTTCGTGGGTTTGGGCTTGTGGAGTTTGGCTAGATTCCATAGATTTTGCATTAGATTCTATATTAGATTTTACGCTAGATTTTATATTAGATTCTAGGCTAGATTTCGCGCTAAAATCCATATTAGATTCTACCCCATATATGTTTTGCAAAATCAATGCCAAAACAAATCCCACGAATTTATATTGCTTCATTTTCGCCTCTACCGCCCATAAATTTTAAATTTTTGATAACCACAAAATCTTTGTAAAATTTTTGTAAAGCAAACACAAATTGTGCCATATAAATATTGGTTTTATGCGATTGTTTGCAAAATCTAGCATATAGTTTCAAGTAAAATTTGCAAAAAACACACAATGCTTCACAAAAACTTCAAAACT